>CALDJV010001176.1 GCA_937899305.1 uncultured Cytophagaceae bacterium | reverse complement strand
GAAACATACACGGTTTTGCAAAATAAAAAATGTCTTATGATGCTTCCTCAACACCACTCACTGAACTGAAAGGAAAATTTACCTGAGCCAAATACAAGCCAACCAGATCAGTTATTTAAACTCATTCAAGCAGTCTAAAAGTTCAATTCTTGATAAAACAATGAAAGAGTTTGCCTCATCTCAAAAGATGTAAACAAACTCTTAGTTGCTTTAAACCAACAATGATCTTATTTATTCACCGTCCTTTAAGCCATTTTCTGACTCGTTCATAAATACGAAGTCGATGGCTTCTTCATTGGTAGGCAATATTTTGAGCACTTTATCCAACTGAGAAATTTTGATTAACTTCATTACGTGGTCAGTAATACCAGTCAATACCATTGTTCCTTTGGCATCCATGCAAAGACGGTTTGCAATCAATAAGGCACCCAACCCAGAAGAGTCTACATATTTTACTTTGCTCAAATCAATTACAAAGTTCTTGGCACCTTCAGCGTTGAGGGTTACAAAAGTACTTTTTAGCTCTGGTGACAAAGTAGCATCCATCTTTTCGTTTTGCAGCTGAATAAGCGTATACTTGGGTTGTTTGTCGAGAGAATACTTCATCAATCTATTGGTTTATATTGTTAAATACGTTTTTGTTATATAATAGCACTAATACGTTGTTGTAATTGTGCATAACGATCAGTCTCGCTAGATTTTTCGAATTTTTTCGTCGTCAATTGCTCATACAAAGCAATATATTCATTGGTAATGGCTTCAATCCATTCGGTCGTCATTTCAGGCACTTGTTGTCCTTCTTGCCCGCTAAATCCATTCTCCATTAACCACTTGCGTACCATTTCTTTGGACCTTTGTGGTTGAGGCAGTCCCTTGTCCTGACGTTCCTGGTACCCTTCGATGTTGAAATATCGGGAAGAATCAGGAGTATGAATTTCATCAATCAAGTAGATTTGTCCTTGGTAGTGTCCAAACTCATATTTGGTATCAGCCAAAATCAATCCTTGTTTTTTGGCAATGTCGGTTCCCCGATTAAACAAGGCCAAGGTATATGCTTCCAGTTTGTCTAGAGTAGCTTTGTCTACCAAGCCCTTTTGAACAATTTCTTCCGAACTGATGTCTTCATCGTGTTCGCCTTGTTCGGCCTTGGTAGAAGGAGTAATGATTGGTTGAGGTAATGGGTCATTTTCCTTGAGCCCCTCTGGCAACACATTTCCGTTCATTTCCCTTACGCCTTTTTTATAGGCCCGCCAAGCACTCCCGGCCAAATACCCTCTGATGACCATCTCTACTGGATAAGACTCACATTTGTAACCATAAGCTACGTTTGGGTCAGGACAATCAATGATCCAATTGGGTACAATATCACGGGTTTGTTGCATAAAAAACCAGGATATTTGATTAAGAACTTGTCCTTTGTAAGGGATGGCCTTAGGTAAAATAACATCAAACGCGGAAATTCGATCAGAAGCGACTACGGCCAAATGTTGATCAAACATGTATACATCTCTTACCTTTCCCCGGTAAAAACTCTGCTGCCCCTCAAAATTGAAGTTTGTTTCTTTTATCGTATTATTTTGCATTGTCACTAAAATACCAAGACTCTCTTCCTTCGTTGAAAGGCAAATATAGTGAAAATATCAAGAAAAAAAGTTTTGACCAGTTTAAAGATTGTATTTACAATTAAATTGCTCACAGCCAAACGATATTTCTCTAAGACTTATTTTTATTGCTTTGCTTTTCAGCCAGTTAGTATCGCTTTGGAAGTCATCGCACATAAAAAAAGCGGATATTTTCATATCCGCTTCCAGTTGTTCGATGCTGTCATTTAGTTTTTCTTTTGCTTCCCTTCTTCCAGTAGATTTTTTTCTGAAACAATCTCTCCTGATTTGTATTGGATCGCTTTAGCCCTTTTTCCTTTGTCGGTATATTCATACCAGGTTCCGTTTTTCTTATTGTAGAAATACGACCCTATCCACTTTGGCTTTCCATTGGGGTAAAACGAACGATAACGCCCATATTTTTTGTTTCGACGATAATAAATCTCTTCCATCACTTTGCCCTCAGTATTGTATATTTTAGTCAAGCCCTGCTTTACACTGCGCTTTTTATTGCGGACGGCTCCATAAATACGCATAACCTTATAGGTTTCAGTTTTACTTAGATTACCGTCCTCGTCGTAGTACTTCTTTAATCCCACTACTGCTCCATTTTCATGAGGTACCCTGGTTTTAATACGCCCACTGGGGTAATAGTATTCCCAAGTGCCGTACTTTTTCCCTTTTTGATAGACCACTTTGGCTTTTATCTTTCCATTAGGATGGTACTGGGTATGTTTTTGATCCAATTCTTTACGCTTGTATTCACTCTCCCGTTTTTTACCTCCATCCTTATAAAACAACGCTTCTTTTCCTTCTTTAAAACCCAGTTTGTAATACGAACGCTGTTGTAATTGACCGTTGCGATAGTTCCTGATAAACTCCTTGTCCAGGCGATCTCTTACGTAAAATGCTTTGGTCGTGATTTGGCCATCAGGGGCATATTGAATATACTCCCCTTCTTTTTTGCCATTGACATTAGAACCCGAAATCTGCAATTGCCCATTTTCAAAATAGGTTTTGTAATATCCATTGGGCTTGCCTTTTTTATATTGTTCTTCTTTCCGAAGCTTTTCGCTGGGGTAATAAAGTTTCACCACTCCGTGGGCCCTTCCATCTACATAGTCGCTTTCTTGCTTGAGTTTTCCCGACAAGAAATACATTTTCACTTTACCATGGATGATGTCCTTTACAAAATCACTCTTTTTGAGCAACCGCTCCTCGCTGTCGTATACCTCAAGCGTGCCCATCAGAGAATCGTTTTTATACGCCCCCTTTTGGTAGATGTTACCATTGCTATGGTATACTACAAATTTGCCATCTTTGAGGTTATTTTTGTAGTTAATCTCCAGTTGCTTGGTTTTATCGGGGTAATACTTGACAAAACGCCCATCTTTTTTACCGTTGACAAATGCCCCAGTACTGGCCAACTCGCCATTTTGATGAAAACTCTTGTAAGCTCCCTCTAATAGTTGGGTATCGGCTCGAGCTACCAGATAGTACTCTTCTTTGAGTTGTTGGTGTAATGAGTCGTGAAAAGTTTGTTGTTTTTCGCGTGATTGTGCCATCAATGATGTGCCTACCAAGCAAAGCATTGACAACAACAGGTATTGGTTCAATTGTAATCGCATTTTCATTTACTGTTTTAACACTTTAGTAACGTATTCGCAATAACTGCCTAGTTTGCCCTGCTGCCTGAACCGTTGGACTTTGTTATTTTTATTGCCCGTAGCGCTGCTATGGGCGCAAAAAATGCCTCGCCCAACAATCCATGCATATGATCAAGTCGGACACTTATTTTGAAAACGTTACTTAGTTACTATTCTATTTTTGACAAAAGTTTGTTCTCTACTTTATATGTAACGCTAAACACTTGTTTTAGTATTGTAGTTTCACTTAGATATCAATCAAAATTATTTTTCAAAAAATCGGTAATTTTATCAAAGGTATCTTCAAAATTGGGGCTTCCCCAGCCATGTCCTTCCACGGGATATAAATAATACGCATTGGTTATTTGAAAGTTATCCAGTTTATCTTTCAAAATCTCTCCTTGTTGTTCCGGAACCAATAAATCATTTCCCCCATAAAACGAGATGGTAGCGGGAGCTTCAGCAGTTACCCAATATAATGGACTAATAGACTGATAAAACTGGGGGTTTTCTTGCACCTTTATCC
>CALDJV010001175.1 GCA_937899305.1 uncultured Cytophagaceae bacterium | reverse complement strand
AAAATTCAGCATCAGATTAAGATTGTAAACATCTATAATTTTTCAACTGCCGAGTACCTCACCGAAACATACCAACGACATAGCTATGCCGCAGCTTATGAAGGTAATTATCGAGCCAATTTCTTTACATCACTCAAAGCCAATGCTTTAGCCAAGGCAGGACAAGCTCAAGCAGGATATGATAGTTTACAAACCCTGCCTGCTAAATTTAGAAATAACTGCGGAGTATTGTTTGGTTTTTTGAAAGCCCTGAGTTTTGCCGGAAAAAAATCAGAGAAAGTTTTTTTCAAAGTACAAAAACAATTCGCCTCACGATTTCCCAATAATCCTTCATTACTTTTTTTAAAAATCTATTATTATCACGAATTGGGGTATTTTGATCAGGCACTAGAGAGTATTCAAAACCTACAAAAAAAACTAGGAGGAGACCCTTACTTAGATATTTACCAAGCTTCGCTTTATTATGCCAAAAAAGACTACAACCAGGCGATATTGATTTGCCAACAATTGATTAAAGATGGTAAGCATTTACCTGATGCGTTTTTTCAACTTTTGAGGGTATATCAGGATCAAAAAAAACACAAGTTAGTCTTACAAAACTTGCTTGAGTACGCTGCGTTGATCTCAGTAAAGCCAGCCAAGGCCCTCGATGCTACCCAATTTTCTAGTTTTTATGCCTCCCAAGTTTGGCAAGACTACCAAGCCAAGCAAGAGAAGGATTGAATTGAGATTTTAAGAATTCTAGTAGTATGGAACTCCACTTATCCTTTGGTCACATTTCAGATTATACAGATCAGAAAATTGTGTTATTTGTACTGACTAATGTACATTTGATTTTCTCTACCCAAAACCATTACTTTTAAACGCTTGGATAATTCACATAAAATCATACAAGCCATTGCCAACCAAGACCATAGGGCATTTCAGCACTTGTATAATGTATTTTCAAAGCGGGTATATAATGTGGCTATTAGCTACGTAAAAAATAAAACTGATGCTGAAGAAATTACTCAGGATGTATTTGTGCGTATCTATCAAAACGCTCACCAGTTCAAAGGTGACTCCAAAGTGATTACCTGGATTTATCGCATTACGGTAAACACGTCACTCAATTTTCTAAAAAAAAGAAAAAGAACTGTGTCATTGAAGTTTGGTAACCAAAAGGTTGAATCGCCTGATTTTGAACATCCTGGTGTTTTGTTAGAAAACAAGGAAAAAGCCAAGCTCTTGTTTAGCGTAATTGATACCCTGCCAAATTCACAAAAAACGGCTTTTATTTTAAGTTTTGTAGAAGAACTCCCCCAGCAAGAAGTTGCCAAAATTATGGAAATATCGTTGAAGGCAGTAGAGTCTTTGTTACAACGGGCAAAGAAAAGTTTGAGAAAAAAATTGGAAAAATTATACCCCGACCAAAGGAAAAAATAAAATTTGTTGTCCAAATAAAAAAATGCGTAAGATGAAAAATAATAAAGACAAATGGGTAGATGAGGTAATAAACAGCATGCAAGACAGCCAAAAAGCCCAGCCTGCTCCTGAATTATTTGCCAAAATTGAAGCAAAGATTGGTCAACCTTATAAAAAAAATATTCCTATCAATCGCTGGAAGGTGGCGGCAGCCATTCTTTTGTTGATCTTGAATGGATTGGCTTTGCGCCAGATAAACCAAAATAATCGCAATAATGAAGTCGTGATTACCCAAGAACCAAGCATTATTTCCAATTACAACATTTATAAAAAATGAAATCAAACTTGTTCTATAAATATGCCACCGGCATATTATTACTTTTTAACATTACCCTGATCATCTTCTTTTTAGTCAGTAAATCCTCGTTGCCCCCTCCTCCCCAAGAAGGCAGATTAAAAGATGAAATTGCTAAACTTTTACATTTGACTGAACAACAAGAGACTACCTTTAGAAAATATGCTGAGGAACATAACCATAAAATAACTACTTTGAACCAAACCCAACGAGCTATTTTGAGAACCTATTTTCAAATACTTAAGCGTGACTCATCGGTTACCCCACAACAAAGCCTGTTGGACAAGGCACTACACGTAGAACGCAATAAAATTCAATCTACTGTCAAGCATTTTCAACAGATAAAAGCAATGTTAAAACCTCAACAAAAAGCTCATTTTAAGCAATTTATGGATAAAGTATTGGATCGGATCTTATTAAGTCAGAAAAAAAATCCTCCTCAAGCGAAGGGTTTTTAGAAAATGGTTGTCAAAAGGGAAAATTAAACCAAAAACGTATTAATAATGAAGTATTTCACATTTTCCCTCTGCCTATTGGCGACGGTGGCTGCTGTAGTATTATTATCGTGCAACCGAACCGGTGATGATCCTTCCATTACCCAAGGAACTTTACATCCTGCTTTCGAAGATTTTGACAAAACCAACCTAAACATCTACCTGGATGGCAACGAAGTAGTGATAGAATCCAATGGA
Source organism: uncultured Cytophagaceae bacterium (assembly GCA_937899305.1). Lineage (GTDB taxonomy): Bacteria > Bacteroidota > Bacteroidia > Cytophagales > Microscillaceae > Microscilla. The sequence continues at coordinate 1,327 of CALDJV010001175.1, read as the reverse complement.
TTGCCCAATCACACTTCACCTTATTGGTCAAATACAACCGAAAGAAGCGCAATTGATCCCATGGGTAATGTGCTCACCACTCCCGCAGCGGCTGCTAACCACCCTTTGTTTGTGGAGCCTACTATTACCAGCTACAATGCCATGGCACCAGGCAATATCGACGACTTTAATGGTTCTTATACTTTAAGGGTATCTGCCAATCCAAGCTTGGCCAGCTCATCTTCTGCTACTGGTTTGGGTCCTATAGGCATTGCAGTAAGTGGCGCTATGATTTACAATGACGAGGAAGGCCCCAATGTTCCACTAGATAATGCAGTCACCTCGTTAGACTACACAGCAGCTCATACTGGACCTCAAAGCTATCATTATCATTTAGAACCTAAAGCTTGGTCAAACGACGATGAAAAACTCATTGGAATTATGGCGGATGGCTTTTTTCTATATGGCAGAAAATGTAATTCAACCGGAACCTATCCCACCAATTTGGATGATTCTGGGGGGCACACCCACCAAACCCAGCATGGCACTACATCTGAGTATCATTACCACATCCAGAATACCCTGTATTTAAATCAGTACTATATTTTATTTCCAGGAAATTATAAAGGAACCGCTAGTGCAATACAATAATTTTTCTGGGTTACTTCTGTTTTTAGGGGTAATCATGACAACATCTTGCCAAGAGGAGGCCAACGAGCCTTCTCTTAAAAATAGCCCTTTAACTCAGGTAGTACAGGCCGAAAATCTGAGGATGGTGCGTAATGAGGGCCGGGTTTATTATCAAGGAAAACCTTTTACAGGAACCAGTGTATCTTATTATCATAATGGAAGCCAAGCATCTGAGATGGAGTATGTCGAAGGTAAGAAACATGGTAGATATACCAAGTGGTTTGCCAATGGTCATCCCAGTTATGAATGCTGTTACCAACAAGGTAAAAAACATGGGAGGGCATTGAGTTGGTGGAGAAATGGTCACCTTCGGACTAGGTCTAACTACAACAAGGGAATTCCGCACGGAAAACAAATGCAATGGTATATCAGTGGAACAAAATTCAAAAAAATCAATCTGGTATATGGCAAAGAGGAAGGCTTGCAACAATCTTGGCGGAAAAATGGAAAACTATATAATAATTATGAAGCCAAAAACGGACGGACTTTTGGCTTGCGGCGTACTAAATTATGCTATCAATTGAACAATGGAAAGATTCAACAAACAAAATAATATACTAATTTTACTCGTGCTTTTGTTTTGGGGATGTGACCAAAAAGCAACTCAACGAAGTCGAGTCACGCGTTTACCTTATTATAATGACGCTTCTTTCAACCC
>CALDJV010001174.1 GCA_937899305.1 uncultured Cytophagaceae bacterium | reverse complement strand
TATATTAGATTTTTCTCTCACCTCCTTGATCCTTTTCATTACTTTTTCTTCGTTCATTTGCATGGCCTGGAGTTGATCTTGAATACTTTGTTCCTGTAATTTTTGCTTGGTGATTTCATAGCCAATCGAGTTGATCTTTTTGAGATTACCAGTCGCATCGTATACTGGGTACACAATTTCATACAACCAAAACTTGTGGCCATCTTTGGCATACCTCACAAACTCCCCTTTCACAATCTTTCCTTTCACAATGTCTTCCCACTCTTGTTGTACTGCATCGGCTCGATGGCGCAATAAAACGGTATAGTGTCTTCCGACTAGTTCGTCATGATTATAACCCGAAATTTTCTGAATCAACTCATTGGCTTCCAAATAATTACCCTCTGCGTCAGATTCGAGCACAGTAAATGATTCATTCAAGGCTTTTAACTGGGTTTCGAGTTCCAAACTAGTATGCTCAATATCAGTTTTGGCTTTCATGAGCTCTTTTAATGTATTTTCTCGTTCACGATCCTGAGCTTTTACTTTGGCCGCCATTTGTTGAGACTCCATAAGTAGCTCCTGGGTACGTATCGCGGTTTTTACCCGAGAAATGGTACCAGCAATACTTTCGCTTAACTGTTTTACAAAGTCAATTTGATGTTGCTGAAACTCTTCAAAAGAAGCAAGCTCTACCACTCCCATCATCTCATTGTCACCAGTAAGTAATGGTACAATCAAGATACTTTTGGGCCGGGCTCCTCCCAAACCAGAAGTAATGTTCACGTAGTCGTAAGGGATATCGGTAATGTATACGGTATCGGCTTCTCGCCAAGCTTGCCCTACCAAACCATCTTCTTTGGTGAGTTTTTTCTTGATGTACTTGTTACGGTTGTAAGCATAAGAAGCTTTCAGGTCTAAATAAGGCCCGTCTGCTTCTCCATTTTCGTTCAAGACAAATATTCCTCCCTGGTTGATATTGAGATACTTTACCAAATTGGTAATGATGCTTTCGTAAAACAATTCAAAACTTTGTTCTTCATCGTTTCTTAAAATATTACCAAACTTAGCAAAACCTTCATTAAACCAGTTTCTTTGTTGGTTTGCCACCGAAATTTGCCTCAAACTATATTGCATTTTAGCCAAGGCCTGTCCCATATCACCTTGTTCGTCAAATACCTCAATGCCAGTATCGAAGTTCCCAGAACCTACCTGATCAGCAAAAATCTCTAGCTTTCTAAAACTTTCGGTCAGTTCGTTTACCTTTTCGGCCAATTCGTTCATTTCGTAAACTGAAGCGGTCAGTTTTTTAGGAAACGAACCATGCAACAGGCGATTAATATGTTCTTTGATTTCGTTTACAAACGTAATGGTACGGGGCAGTACAATAAATGAGATTACGATACCAGCTACAAGAATAAAAAAAGTAAATATTGCGTAGTAATTGGCATCGTTTAAATTTTTGCGTTTGATCATCTCGATTTGGTCCTGGAGGGCCACTTCGTGATAAACGACTGTTTCGTTGAGTAATCGATGTATTTGTATACTTAGCCTGTTGATTTCTTGGTCTATTTCTTCAAAATCCTGAGAAGCCTGGGTGGGTTTGTTGTCTGTAGGTCTAAAGGGGTCATTGTCATTTCCACTCAGGGTGGTGACATCAAATCTATTCAAGCGGGCAAACTGTTCATCCAAAGCCGCAATAAAACCTCCTACAATCTTGGCTTTAGCCTTTAATTCCACGTCGTTCAAAGCAGATCCTAGGTTTTTCAAGCTATCAAGTGCTACTTTTACTCGGCTTTTCCAAATGGAATCGGTACTGGTATTTCGTTTAATCAAAGACCGGCTTTTGCGTACCAAAATGAAAGTTTGCACAGCGATATCTAGATCTTGACAACCTCGTTGGATATTTTTATGGCGTTGCTTAAGGTTATCAATTGCTCGATTTTGATCCTGTGCCCGTTGATTGATAAGATACCAACCACCAGCAAATATTATAAACAAAGGAACATACAACCAAAACAACCGACTAGTCAAAGAGTTGCGCTGAAACAGGGTATTTAAGCCATATTTTTGTTCTTTCATAAATCCTTCCCCATTCTGACAGGTTTTAGGTACCTGCCCAATATATAATTAGTTTGAGAGTTCATAGTTTTTTTAGTTGGTAGTTCGTAGTCCGGAGTTGGTAGTTTTTTTAGTCGATAGTCAATGGTCGATAGTCCATAGTTTTGCGTCGCTTTGCGCAACCATTTAACAATCAGCGTAGCGGAGCAATAGAACCATATTTATTATCATATTTGCGAAAATAAGAATCCAATGATCGCCTTGCGCAACCATTTAACAATGAGCGTAGGTACTGTGATCAAATCCAAAT
>CALDJV010001173.1 GCA_937899305.1 uncultured Cytophagaceae bacterium | reverse complement strand
AAGATGTATACGAAGGCATCGAGAACTTTAGAGAAACCTTCAATCGTTTGTTTAGTGGGGAAAAACTAGGTAAGTTGGTATTGAAAGTAAAAGAGGACTAGTCAATACATTATTGTTGTATTGTTTAATGGTTAAATGGCCTCATAGCTCATTTTGTGGCTGTTTAACCCTATTACCATCACAAAACTTTATCAAGTAAAAACGCTATCTTCATGAACAAACAAGTCATACTCAAGCAACGCCCAGTAGGGTTGCCCGACGAAAATACCTGGGAAACCATTCAAAGCGAAATACCTACTGCTCAAGAAGGGCAAGTAGTAGTAAAGCAACATTACATCTCGTTAGACCCTGCCATGCGTGGCTGGATGAACGAGGGCAAATCATACATTCCTCCCGTACAAATCGGTGACGTGATGCGGGCGGGCTCTATTGGAGAAGTCATCGAGTCTAAACATCCTCAATTCAAAGTAGGAGACGTACTATCAGGCGCTGGCGGTGTACAACAATATGCGGTAACCGATGGCAAAGATTGGTACCCAGTAGATACCAAACTGGCCCCTATGCCGGTGTACATTGGTACGTTGGGTATGCCTGGAATGACTGCCTATTTTGGTATCTTAGAGGTTGGTGCTCTCAAAGAAGGTGATATTGTACTGGTATCTGGTGCTGCTGGAGCAGTAGGGAGCATTGTGGGGCAAATTGCCAAAATCAAAGGTTGCACTGTGATTGGAATCGCGGGTGGACCCGAAAAATGCAAATACCTGAAAGAGGAACTTGGATTTGATGGTGCCATTGATTATAAAAACGAAAATGTGTACACTGCGCTCAAAGCCCTTTGCCCTAAAGGCATTGATGTTTACTTTGACAATGTTGGAGGTGAAATTTTAGACATTGCACTTGCAAGCCTTCGCATGCACGCCCGTATCGTAGTTTGTGGAGCCATTTCTCAGTACAATGACCTCCAAAATGTATATGGCCCTAAAAACTACCTGAACCTGTTGGTAAATCGCGCTCGAATGGAGGGAATGGTGGTATTTGACTACGTCAAGGATTATCAAAAAGCAGCCATGGAAATGGGCATGTGGATGGCTCAAGGCAAACTCAAAAGCAAGGAAGACATCTACGAGGGCATCGAAAACTTTAGAGAAACCTTCTTGCGTTTATTCAGTGGTGAAAAACTAGGTAAACTCGTACTGAAGGTCAAAGAAGATTAGTCTAAGTGACTACATTGCTATATGGTCAAATGGTTCCAAGATGGATTGGGCAACCATTTGACCATTTAATAACCTATATTAGTTATTTTAGGCACTGTTAATTCTCTACTGCTAACCAAATACTCAATGAAATTACGCTGTACCACCAATAGTCTCCGTCTACGGGTCAGAAAATCAGATTTAGACATTTTACAAAAAGAAGGAAGCATTGCGGAGCATTTGAATTTTACTCCTCAAGTCAGTTTTCGTTTCTCCTTACACATTCACCCAGAATGCACCGAGGTCCAAGCCATTTTTGAAGATCAAGAAATCAGGATATATCTGCCCGAACAACAAGCTCAAGCCTGGATCAATAGTACTCAGGTGGGCATTCAAACTACTCAGACCACTGGCAAAAACTCAGAGGTATTGGATATTTTAATTGAAAAAGATTTTCCTTGTGATGATCGCCCCAACGAGGACAAAAAAGATACATTCTGGGAATTGGCCCAAGAGAAAGGAAAGTCTGAAGCTTGTTAACCTCATTTATTAACAAATTCAGATTTTTTAATGTATCTTTAATTCGTGGGACAGGCCAAACCAAAACAAACCTATTATACCTACGAAGCATACTTGGATTTAGAGCAAGAAGAAGGCCTTCGCTATGAGTATCATAACGGAGAAGTATTCGCGATGGCAGGAGGCACCCAAGCTCATAATCGAATTTGTCAAAACTTCATCCTACAACTTTCTCAATCACTTGCTCACCATTGTGAAACTTTTTTTAGTGACATCAAGGTGGAAATTCAATCCAAATACCATTATCTATATCCCGATGTCGTTGTTACTTATGATCCAGACGACATCTCTCAGCAAAAAACCAGTGTAAACGCTCCCACGTTGGTGATAGAAGTACTCTCTAAATCTACCCAACAAGTAGATAAAGATGCCAAAAAACAAGCATATATGCGTTTGCCAGCTTTGGAATATTATATGCTAGTAGCTCAAGACAAAATCAGAGTAGAACTGTATAGTCGCCACCTAGATTTTTGGACTTATAAAACTTATGAAGCACCTGACCAAGTCATTGAACTCCCCAAACTCAACCTACGGCTCAAAGTAGCTGATATTTACCAGCGTATCCATTTTGATTAAG
>CALDJV010001172.1 GCA_937899305.1 uncultured Cytophagaceae bacterium | reverse complement strand
CTTAATGAGCGCTACTTTATTGGTATCATACAGCAGGGACAAAAGACTGTATATCTTTTCGTAATTATATTCTATTTCTGAAAGTAGGGCCTCTTTTAAGATCTGAGAGCAACTAGACGCATCCAACACTCCTGAGGCTACCATATTCCAGATAATTACTGAACATACTTCTTCTAATTCTATCCGTACTGGCACCGCTTTACTTCCCTCTAGAGTATACCCGCTTTTTCCTAGCATTTCCAGAGCCATAGAACCAATATTCTGGTTCGAATAGTTAATCTTAGAGAGGAGCAAGTCAACTGATTGGGGGCTATCAATCCAACCATAGGCCTGTACAATTCTTAACTGTACAATTTCTTTTTGTCCTGTGGCATAGAATGCCGAATCCAATGCTTGGAATATTGTTTCACCCGTAGCTACGATGGCCGCAAAGGCCGCATTACTATATTGTGGTTCACGTAGCTTCTCAATCATAAAGTTATGAAGCAGGTGGTTGTTGGTGTTGGCCGAAGCGGCTACGGCATAATACCTTACCAATGATACAGGATCTCGGAAAAGTTTATTCAATAAACGAGTTTTGATAGAGTCGTCAGCATAATTACATAAAATGGCTCCAAAAACACGTTCTAGAAATAACTTTGATTGAGTAAGTTGCTCAATGTATTTGATTTTTACCAAACGGAATTTCGCACCTTCTAATCGACTATGAGTTTGGCGAATGAGTCCGGCATTTTCGAGTACTGAGAAGTACTTCAATTCCATAATTTGCTCGAGAATGGGCAAAGAATCCAATACACAAAACTTTGAGGCTTCAATCAAAGCTATTTTTTGAATGCGACTATCTTCAGAGGTAAGCAGTTTCAAAATAGCCTGCTTGTAAGTAATCGGATCCAACGTATTCAAAATATTTAGAAAAGTGGGGATTTGAGCCGCATTATGTTGTTCAATTTCTTGGGTGATGTGTTCAGGCATCGTTACAAACCCATCTGCCTGACTAATTTCTTCTTCCCCTAGTTTTTTCTGAATAATACGTTGATATTCACTATGCATTGCTCTAATCACAATAATTAAAATAGCCAGTAAACCTATGGTAACGTAGATATTATCCATTGCAGTCATACTGGTATATACCGCCAAAACATACAGTGCAACTCCTCCTAATATAAAGCCTAGATCTTGCGCAAAGCCCTCTAGTTTGGCTTGGGTATCAAACCTGAGGCGAACATCTATGGGGAGTAAGTACAAGCGATATATAGGCGAAACAATGGCGTTTCGCATGATGTCGTGAATGAACTTGGTCGCAATCAACAAGAAAAAGAAGAAAATAAAACGTTTGGCATCCAGGGTATGGCCAAGTGTCTTGGCTACAATAAGGGTAATGAAGATGAAAAGGATTAATAATACAGGTTGCAAGCGCAAACTTTTTTCCAATCCATAACGATTGACCACAAAACGATATACATACCAACTAATGATGAGTGATACTGAGACCATCACTCCGCTAAAAAGCGCTAAAAAATCAATCAAATCATCTGGCCGGATGTAGACGGTTTCTACCACTGATAAGAACCAGTATTCTATAAATAAGGCGACACACACCGAAAGAATGGCAAATATGATAAGGTAGTTTACAAAACGTTTTCTGAGTAGTTTGAATGCACTGTTGGTACTACGAATAAGTTGAGCACTGTCATTGAGTACAGTCAAAAAACGATACCAACGTCCGATTCCTAACACCGAGTAAGTAGTGGCCAGTGTAATAAAAAATGCGCTCAAAAAGATCAATAATGGCGTAGTGAGTCCAGTCAGTCTAAGAAGTTGTGGAATAAGAAAAAAAGCGACAATCTGACCAAGAGAAAACCCTGCACTTACTTTCCCCGCAAATCGTTTACTTTCTTGCACATTGAATACCCTACCAAAAGTCCCCCAAAATACCAGGAGCGCTATACTATTGAGTGGCCCTAAAAATATAAGCGCAAACCTGACTGCACTGGCGTGCAAATCGAGATAAATGCTGGTAAAAGTAGCCAATAAGGTAAATGATATAAGTATGAAAAACCCATTTGTGAGGCTGGAAAACGCAAAGTAGGGCTGAGAATAAATGAATATGGCTGATAACACCATACTCGAAATTCCTGAAATAATAAATATTTCGGGTAATTGACTAGCACCAAATTTTTGTAAAAACAATGCAATAGCCCCAATATTGTAAAATGCAAGTGCTGCACCAATGAAGCATCCAAATATAGATAGGTGTAAGACCTCCTTATTTCTTTGTTTGATTTGACTCATATGTTCGAGGGATTAGCCATTTGGTAGATTAACTTTCTATTAATATAGAGTATTTGTACGGTTTTTATTGCTTTTGCGGAAGTTTTTTTGCCTGTTCTTCCTCTAATTTTTTCAGCTTCTTTTGTAAATCCTCTAATTTTTTCTTCTTGTCCTCCAATGCCTTCATTTTTTTGTCGATACTTTCTTTTTGTTTTTTGATCGCATCTACCTGCTTCAAGGCAATGTCTTTTTTTGGAGTAAATAGCTTGATAAGGGGCTTTACAGTAATGGCTGCCAGACCTTTTATTGGTAAGACGATGATGCCCAAGACAGTATCCCAAAAACCTTTAGCTGCGCTTGGATCATCGAGTGCAATCATAGAATTATAAAACCTGCGGCCATATTTGTTAAATTTGTAGAAACAAACCAATTCGTATTTGGCGACCGTGCGAGATTTTATCTTGATATCCAGCGTATTAGTTGTGATCAACTTACAAATGTTATCATCAAACAGTTTGGTGTTTCTGACGAAATCTTCGCTGTCTGGGGTCTTTTTATAAGTATAAAAATTTTGATTATCATCTAAAACTACCAAAATCCAGTCCTTTTTGTATTTTATGGCAAAAAGCTTGTAGGCTACTTGGCTTGGAGTCATTCCGCGATAACTTACCGCCATTTCTTCCAATACTTTGGCACAAGGTGGTGGAGGAGGCGGAGGGTTAGATGTTGTATCCTGGCCCCAAGTGACTTTTGCCAGGAAAAACAAAATCATCGTGAGTAGAAAAAACTTTTTCATAGCACAAATTAATGTTTTTTTATTCGGATTGTTATTACTCTATGGACAGTTTTATTTATTTTTGCCCTTAGATATCAAAGGTCAAGCCATTTCATTACTTATGATGTAGTAAAA
>CALDJV010001171.1 GCA_937899305.1 uncultured Cytophagaceae bacterium | reverse complement strand
AGATATCGTGCGTTTACCCCTGCTCAAATCCTGGAAATTTATCAATCAGGCCGAAGCCTATGATTTTACCAGCATTTTTCAGGGACTCAATGGAGGAGTCACCACCGAACCTTTGTTGCGTTACTATCCTTCGGCTCAGGTAACCAACGACAGCAGCAAAAAAGCATTGGAGTTGGGATATACCCCCATGAATCACCAAACCCGAGTAGGCCAACAAACGGTTTCCTGGTATCGGGGGCCATTGTCGCCAGTACCCGTAGCCAATGGATTGGTGAATCCCATTCAACCAGTAAGTAAAACCTACTACGATGCGGGAAGTCCAGTAACTACCACCGTACAGGAGCTCATTCGTCATCCTGATAGTTTGCTTAGGTTTAACCCCGAGACCGGGCTCTTTGATGTATCCTATGCGACTGCTTGGCAATTAGGCCAATTGTTGGCGTTACAAGACCCGTCTTTTTCGGCCTTATTATACAAATGGAAACAACAAATAGTATTGCTGGATACCGAATCCAATAGGCTTCAAACTGGTGAAACAGATTTGTTAGAAATTGTCAAAGCATCATTGAATGCCTTTCACAAACAAGCGCCCTTATCAAAATAAATATTGCCATTACCCTCACAATATCAAAGACTAAATACCAAAAAACGATATGACAGCCTCCGAAAATACCACCTTTCAACTTTTAAGCGAAGTCAATGGCTGGGAGGGCATCACCTCCTGGTTGTCTAAATTGTATTTGCTCAAAGGGATTCCTTTTCAATACCTGGTACCCAATAGCAAGGCCTTGCCCAAAGAATCGATCAAATACTTTTAACTAGACCAAAACTGGCTCAATGCGGTCATTGATGGGGCCTTCAGCATTGGGCGTTTTGCCACCAATAGTCCAGACAATTTGGGCGATCAACTGGAACAAATGGCCTACGGCAAAGGATCAAATACTTTGCGGCCTACGATTTGGGCCAATGCCAACGAACAGCATTATGCCCAAATGAAACAGCCCTTGCCCAGTTATTACAAAAGTGATGCTTTGGCCACGGCCACCTCCGAAGACGACATTGTACTGACGGGTTTTTTGCTTCGTTCTCAGGCGGTAGCCGATTTCAAACACATGCACATCAACGGGTACGATCAAACCAATGCCAACGATCAATTGCCCATTGTACGGCTAGATATTTTATCTTCCGAGGTGATGTTGGGGATCTTTGTGGGCACACTCTATCAACTCAATTTTCACGAACCTTCCGAAGGTTTGCACTTTGGGTTTGCACCCGACAGTACTGCTACTACCTACACGCTCAATTTGCGGGAACGAGATGGTACCCAATCTGACGCCAGCGATTCAAAACTGAGCGTGGATGCGACCGACACCACCGTATTTCGACAACCGCCCGCTACGGGCAATTACCAGCCTTCGGGGCGAGTCATCAACATGAAGAACCTGTCGAGTGCCATGTTGAACAAACTCCATGGTTCAGGAGACCCAGCGGCCACTTTGGGTTACAGCACGGCCACCAAATATGAGCAAGAAATCGGCAAGGTGAAAACTAACACCAAGGTATCAGTAGATAGTTTAAATTCGGCCGATTTTGCTTTGCAATTTTCGGCGGGTGCCCAACAAGTAAGCTTCGTTTTTGATCCAACTACTTAATCTTTCATCCTCATTATGAGCAATCAAGAAATCACTACTAAGAAATACATTGTCCCGATCAATGTAGCCGCTTTACGGGTAGGAGCCAACGAAGAGATCACTGCTTCGAAATTAAAAGGCCCCGAACTGAGTTTTGAAACCGTAGGAAAATATGCCAACATTGGCCAGGAAAGTATGCAACCGTTGATTGGTCAAACTAATGATCAGGCAGGCAGTGTTTTATTGTCAAATACACCTTCGGGGGCGAGTAACAATACCGCCCCTGGGATTCGTTTGCACTGGGCTTTGCCCGATGCTTTGGTCAAAGGGGAACTGACCGATGGACAATCTGAGATTACTTTCCCTACTTTGCCCGATACTTGGCTCATTACCGCCTATTATTTTGACAATACCAATAAAACAAATTATATCGCTCAGTGGGTCGTAGAAAGTAGCACAGTGGCGGCTACCAAACCCACCCAACAACCTACCGTAGCCATTTTGGGTGATTTGGTCAGCAATAATGTGCAGACGACTACCCCCGAATCGTTGTACGTGAGCCAAAGTGCCAAGTCGGAGGAATACAATACTCAATATCTGGGCAAAGTAACCCCGTTGGTGAGTGCAAAGCTGGTATCGGGGAAATGGAGCAAAGAAGCAAATTCGGGATCTAATGCCTGGACAGCACCCGCAGCAGCAGATGTGGTAGATTTAAATGCAATGAGCCATTATGGACCTACTTTTACCGCTTATTATCAGCATGGGGCCGCCTCATTTGGGTTTTACGACGATTTGTCTACAGTAGGTTTAGAGGTCACCAGTTGTAACATCACCGTCAGTTATCAGGTGATTGGTTGGCATCGCAATGCAGCGGATGATTTGTTATCCGAAGCAGTGAAACATGCCTCTACTGCTTATCAACAACAAGTTACTGCTTATACCAATGCGGGGCATACTTTTGATACCAAGCAAATGGCCTACTTGTATGAATACATTCAGGAACAATATGGGTGGGCAATGACCGATATCGACGATGATAACCTGGACTTTCCCAGCACTTGCCAGACCTATTATCAGGGAATGGTGATGGATGTAGTCTATAACGCCACCACTGATTATTTAACCGCGACTGCTCCCGACGACATAGAAGTAGCCATTGGTAACAATGCTTCGGAGGCCATTGCGACGACAATTGCCAATAATACCGTAGATCCGGTATACAATGCAAAGGAGGTAACCGATGCTTCGTCCCCCAATGCCCAACTGGAGAACAAAACCAATGTGGAGTTTTTATTGGATGCATTCCAGCAAGACTTTTTACGTCAACTTGTGGGTACCAATCCCACTTTTCGTTTAGAACAAGTAGAAGGCCTGTTGCATCAATCCCGGTTTGGGAAAATGAACGGAGGGCAGATATGGTTGATTCGTTCGGTTCCAAAAAAAGACCAAAAGCAACTGGTAACCGATACTTTTCCAGAGCAACTGCCTACTGCCATGCTCGATGCCCTGAATCAACTCAATGTATTACAAGAAACCTATGATGCCAACG
>CALDJV010001170.1 GCA_937899305.1 uncultured Cytophagaceae bacterium | reverse complement strand
CTAAATAAAACTAAACAAATGAATACAAGAGAAGAACAACTCAAAGCTTTCGACCGCCTATTGACCATTATGGATGAGCTGCGCGAACAGTGCCCTTGGGACCGTAAGCAAACCATGGAGAGTTTGCGTTACCTTACCGTGGAAGAAACCTATGAATTATCGGATGCCATTCTTGAGAATGATTTGACTGAAGTAAAGAAAGAGTTAGGGGATCTGATGTTGCATATGGTGTTTTATTCCAAGATTGCCTCCGAAACCAATGACTTTGACATTGCAGATGTGCTCCACGGGGTTTGCGAGAAGTTGATCAAACGCCACCCTCATATTTATGGTGATGTAAAAGTAACCTCAGAAGAAGACATCAAGCGTAATTGGGAACAATTGAAATTAAAAGAAGGAAACCGCTCAGTATTGGCTGGAGTACCCAAATCATTGCCAGCTATGGTAAAGGCGTTTCGCATTCAGGAAAAGGTACGTGGGGTAGGCTTCGACTGGGAAGATAAAAGTCAGGTGTGGGAAAAAGTAGAAGAGGAACTTCAGGAGTTTAAAGAGGAGTTTAATGTAGAAACCAACATCAGTATCGATCAGGCCAAAGCAGAAAAAGAGTTTGGCGATATTTTGTTTGCCCTGATCAATTATGCCCGTTTCATTGATATAGAGCCCGAAGCGGCCTTGGAGCGCACCAACAAAAAATTTATCAAGCGATTTACTTACCTGGAAGCGCAAGCCCAGAAAAAAGGAAAAAAACTGGCCGACATGACCTTGGCCGAAATGGATGTGTTTTGGGAAGAAGCAAAAAAGATGGAATAATGGAATTGGAATCTACTGATAGTACTCACTTTTTCGGGGTTTGATCAATGATCCATACAGCAAAGGGAAAAACTTTGTTGAACAAAGGCTTTCCCTTTACTTTCTTTTATTCAACAATAACCAGTTGATACGAAAACCACACTTATTAAGTTTATCTGCCAAATTTTGCCAAAAAAGAATTGTTTGTTAATATTTTCCTCTTTGCTTGACAGCATTAATTAAGTTACCTAACTAATTAAAACACTACCTCACCCCATCCACTCCATTTTTAAAAAAAATGGCTTTGAGAAAAATACTGACATCTGGTAAAAATACTGGTAAAAAACCTTCACATCCGATTATCTCTATATCAATTTATGACTTATAGCTGGTTCAAATTTACCCACTTAATTAACCTAGCATTAAAATAAATCTTGACTTTGGGTAATACAAAAGCCCTACGTTTGCGCCCACAAATCATAATCTATTGTAATTTACTTTAAATTATTACTATGAAAATTATCAAGTTGTGCTTGCTAGTTAGTGGGCTTGCTATGGGCTTGTTGGCTTGCCAAAAAAATGATGAAGAACCTACCTCTAAGGTAGTTTTAGATACACACTCTAAAACGGCTTCTTTCCTGAAGCTATCTTCGGAGTTTTCAAATGTTCAAATTTACCCTTTGTTATCTTCAGAAGATCAATTATCAGGTTCTCCTGATTTTGTATACGGTTCTATGGCCGATGGAGCTGGTTTGTTGAAAAACACCGATGGTACTTATACCCTCATCAATAACATAGAGGCTGATTATTCTATCGCGCGCATCACTTTAGACGAAACCTTTAAACCCATCAAAGGTGAACACATCCTGAATGCTACTGCCACTGCAAACACCGCTCAATGCTCAGGTTCTATGATTACTCCTGAGGAACACGGCTTTGGTCCTTTGTACTTGTCAGGTGGTGAGTGGGGAGGCGCCTCTAAAGGGGTATTCGTAACCGAACCTTTGAAAGATGCTAATACAGCTTCTACTCCTACTATGCTTCCAGCAATGGGACAATGGTCTACTGAAAATGCTGTAGCCATTGGAAAAGATGCATACGCTGACAAAACAGTTGTATTTATTGGTGATGACCACTCCGACAACTCTACTCCTTCTGGTCAGTTGGGAATGTACGTGGGTAACCGTGGTGACTTGACCGGTGGAAAACTGTATGGGTTGAAAGTAACCTCTTCAGGAATCAACTTTGAAATGGATATGAAAGAAGGTCAAACTTATGATATGGAGTTTGTCGAATTGACAGAAACCAATATTGATTTGTTGGATGCAGAAGCCAAAACCAAAGGGGTGATGGGTTTCTCTCGCTTGGAAGACATCGACTGGAGAAGAGGTAGCGCAGCCAACCAACGTGAAATTTACTTTGCGGTAACTGGTAGAAAAAAAGACGGTTTGGTAGGTAAAGGAACCATATATGGCCGTATCTATAAAGTGGTGTTGAACGACAACGACCCTAGTGGTGCTGGTAAAATCACTTGTGTATTGGATGGAGATAACCTTACTGGGGTAGCTAAAGCTTTCCATAGCCCAGACAACATTTTGGTAACCGAAAACTATGCTTACATCCAGGAAGACCCCAATGGATACCCTGACACTCAAGACAAAACCCACTACGCTCGCTTGTACCAGTACAACTTGAACACGGGTGATTTGAAAGTAGTATTGGAATGTGACCAAGTAGCTGCGGCTGCAGCTGGTATAGGGGTTACTACCAAGACTTGGGAAATCACTGGAATGATTGACATTTCGGACATCATCGGTAAGCCTGAAACTTTCATCTTGATTACCCAAAACCACGGATGGGAAAACGATAAATTCACCGACCCTAAAGCCAACCCAGATTTGACAAACCGTAATGAAGGGAGTCAAATGTATGTCATTCAAGGATTAAAACGATAATTGTATCTTGATGTACTCAACACAGAGCAAGCTCTCCACAAGCTTGCTCTTCCTTTTTTTATACTACTAGATTTTACCTGCTTATTCTCATGAAACTGTCACTCAGATTCGCCCTTCTCTTCTTTGCTTTATGTCTGTTTTTGGGAGGAACATTCATTGGTTGTAAAACCACTCAAAACGACCATTCTTCCAAAAAAGCAAATGCTTTTGATCAATTAAAAGCCATTTATATCCAGGATTTATCTCAATGCATTGGGTACTTAGACAGCCTACAACAAGCTACCCAACAACCTGATTTACAGCGATACTATCAATTGGCTCGTCGCTATTTCAAATACACTGAACCAATCCTTGGTTTTACCGATGTAGAAAATTATAAATTTCTGAATCAACCCAATATCTTGAAAGTAGAGGAAGAAGCTCCTACTGATATTAAAATTAAAAACCCGGCTGGATTTCAGGTATTGGAAGAACAAATATTTGCCGACGAAATTGACCTCATTGCAATACAAAACAATGCTTTGATTACCAAACAGCGGCTCAAGTTGATTCAAAAAAATGCTACATTCAAAAATGCCCAGCCTTATCACTTTCTGTGGCTATTTCGTGATGCCATTGTTCGGATAGCCCTTACTGGCATCACAGGATTTGACTCCCCAGTGTTGGAAAATTCACTGGTTGAAAGCAAACTGGTTTACCAAAGGCTTCAGGACTACCTCAAAATATTTCAGCCAACTTTCCAAAATCAACAACTATTTACTCAGTGGAACCAGGTAATCACACAATGTATGCAGGCTTTGCAAGGCAATTTCAACAAATTTGACCGCTATGCTTTTATTCAGCAGCATACCCACCCTCAGCTGAGCTTGTGGAAACAAACAGTGGTCGATTGGCAAGTGGAGTTTCCTTTCGAACTCGCCATACGCAATGAGGCCAGTTCACTGTTCTCTCAACATACATTTAACCTCAATTATTTTTCGGATGTAACTCTCGGTCAAAGTAATGCACAAATGGTAGCCTTGGGCAAGCGCTTGTTCAACGACCCTGGGCTCTCAACTACAAAACAAATGAGTTGTGCTACTTGTCACCAGGAAAAACAAGCTTTTACAGATGGGCTCGTGAAATCGGTTGGTCAAAAACGCAACAGTCCAACCATGTTTTACGCTGGTCTACAAAAGAAATTTTTCTATGATGGCCGAGCCGGAAGTCTCGAGGATCAGATGATTGCAGTAGTAAAAAATGATACCGAGTTTCATACCGATTTTCAAACAATGGCTCAATACATTAACCAATTGCCTGATTATAAAGAGCAGTTTGAGACAATCTACTCCAAAGAAGCCAATCAAATGAACATACTTCACGCTATGGCCAGTTATATCCGTAGTCTAAATCCTTTTAATTCTAAATTTGATCGCAACATCAATGGATTAGAAAACACCCTCACCGCTGAAGAAAAATTGGGTTTCAACTTGTTCATGGGCAAAGCCAAATGTGCTACTTGCCACTTCCCTCCTACGTTTAATGGAACAGTACCCCCCCACTTTAAAGAAACCGAATTGGAAATGCTGGGAGTACCCCAAAAACCCGATACCAGCAATGCGGCCATTGATCCTGACTTGGGTAGATATGATGTATTCAAAACCGAACAACGGAAGTTTTTCTTTAAAACTCCTACGGTAAGGCAGGCTGCCAAGACCGCACCTTATATGCATAATGGAGTATATAAAACTTTAGAAGAGGTCATCGATTTTTACAATCGTGGAGGTGGAGCGGGCATTGGTATTGATCAACCCTTACAGACTTTGCCACCCGATCCATTGAACCTAACGTCTCAAGAGCAAGCTGCTTTGGTCGCTTTTATGAAAACTTTGACTGATTTGCCCCAGATTAAACCCAAACAATAGCCCTTGAAAACAAAGGTTATTTAGGAAAGATCATTTCTAAAAAATCTAAAGCGGCTAATTCTGATATAAAATATTTTGCACTTAGATATTTTTCAATATAAATATTTTGCAAAGTAAGTAACTACTTCGAAAAGCATTGTTTGAAGTAGTTACTTTGTTTAAATACTACCCTTCTCATTATCAACCACTTAGTATTTCACTGTTTACCATTTCCTTGTCAAGGTTTATGTGTTACAAAAGGTATACATCACTTGTTTACTTTTTGTATACTCGTTGTTTTTGCAACAAAACTACATAAACAACAATATTGCTTCTGAAACAAAACACACGAATGTTTCAAACCCAATTTATTTATTACACTTATCTAATTTAAAATTATGTTTACATTAAAAAAGTTTTTCCTATCGCTGGCTGCAGTTGCTTTTATGGCAGCTTGTAACAACCAAAATCTAGAGCAAGCTCCTGCTC
>CALDJV010001169.1 GCA_937899305.1 uncultured Cytophagaceae bacterium | reverse complement strand
CAATCCCCTTTTTTTTACCAATAATAATTCACAGTATTTGGCGAACATGTTAATAACTGCCATTCCTTAATTTGCTTCAGTTTATCTCACCCAAGTTTGGTGGTGGATTTGCTAAAGTTCCCGTTAATTTTTTTTACATTAGAGAAGGTATGTGCAAGTTTGATGTAAAAAAAGAAAAACTGTATGCAAGTAAATGATACCAAACATGTTCAAAAACTTATCCAGCTCATAGAAAGCGAAAGTTTGGTAAACATAGATCTTGCCTTGCAGTTAATCAAAGGAATGGGGCTGCCCAATGATCGTGAACTTCATCGTTTGCTTCTTTCTTATCGTCCCGTAAAAGCACGCCGTTTGTGTCTACAAAAGGGATTTCTTCAATTATTTCAAAATTCGCCAGGCAGGTTGGGTATCACTGAGTACAACCTCAGGTTTAATGACATATTACCTTATTTTTCTCAGTTACATTGGTTGCAGGGACTTGATTTTGCCAATGATGCCAAGCTAAGAAATTTACCTCCCGGATTAGAGTACTTCAATTACATTCGTTATCTCAATTTGGCGTATACCTCCTTAAACTCCTTGCCAAAATTTTTGCAGCATTTATCAAATCTGGAAGAACTGAACTTATCTTATACACCGCTCAAGCAATTGCCATTGGTGTTGTCTTTTTTGATGAAACTAAAAACCCTGCATATTACTGGTACCCCGGTTAGTAATTTATTCGATATTTTGCCTCATATGCCTCAACTGGAATGCATTTATGTGTCTATGGACCACTTGCAGGATTTGAGTGATGAATCGATTGCGTACCTTAGGAAATTGAAAGAACTGTGGATTCCCGAAGATGAGTTACGTTATTTGCTTAGTGATATATACAATCTATCTAACATCAAAACTTATCAGCCAAGGTATTGGCATCCAGCAAGTGGAGATTCTCCCATGATCTTATTGGATGCGATCAATGGGGTTTTTCAAATGAAAGGAAATAGTATCATGGAAGAAACTTTTGCCTTTTATGAACCTACCCTGAAATGGTGGAATAAATACCGAAAATGCCCCAACTCAGTTACTCGGTTTCACGTAGATTTGCATTATTGGAATACTTCTTCTAGTAAGTTACTGCTAGATGTGTTTAGTCGATTAGACGACATAAACAATGCAGTGATTGTGTGGCATTTAGAGTTAGACGATGAAGATTTAGAAGAAACTGGATACGAATTTTCTGAGTTGCTAAAAGTACCTTTTGAGTTTTATTTCCGTTGGTAAAGCTGGGCCTTTAGCTTTTGGTCTTAAACTCAATCAATTAATTATTTCATGAGACCACTGGTTTACGAACAAACCCGATTTTCTCCTCGGGTAATCTTTGATGCAGACAAAGGGGTGTTTGAAATGGAAGGAACACTGATGTTAGAAGACAACAAGGTTTTTTTTCAAACCATCAATCGTTGGTGGCGCATATACCAACAAAACCCCAATCCACGTACAATGGTGGTGTGTAGATTGAACTACTACACCTTGGCCACTGACAATTTTCTATTAGAATGGTTTTTTGTATTAAATGATGTCCCCAACCTAGAGTTGCTGTGGTATTATGACCCAGATGATTGGGAAATGCAAGAATACGCCACGACTTATAAAAGTAACTATAGTTTTGTAAAGTTAAAAGAGGAGAAAGTGAAGTAAATTTTTATTTTTGCTAAAAATAAATAATGAGATCGTTGAAAATAACCGAAACTGAACACACGCCACAAGTAAACCTGGATGCAAGCCAGGGAATTTTTGAGATGAAGGGAAGATTGATTACCCTAGACAGTCACTCTTTCTTTGATTCTATCTTTTTGTGGTGGCAATCTTACCTTAGTCATCCTAATGAGCATACTACTTTGGCTTTTGATCTTGAGTACATCAGCACTGCCAACAGTAAATCGCTTACCTCTCTATTTAGAATGCTTGAAGTATTGCCCAACATAAAGGTACTATGGTATTATAGAGAAGACGAAGATCAGCTAGAAGCAGGAGAGGATTTTAGCTTTTTTACTAAAATACCCTTTGAATTTGTTCAAAACACAGATTGATCGTTTGGGGTTGTATTATTGAAGACAGCGCGATTGAATAAGCAAACTGAATAGGTCCTTTATTCAGTGATTGCTAGTGTGCTGAATGGTTTACATTGAAAAATAGCCTTGTATAATCATTGCTTGTGAGGCTTGATCGTTTACTAAAATCAGTCGAGCTCCAAGCATCAAATAGAGTGTATACTAAAACGATTAGTTGATTGAAACTTACCGAAGAACAAACTGCTATAGTGCAAAGTGAGGGCAATATTAAAATCAATGCAGTAGCTGGCTCAGGAAAAACCACGACTTTATTGGCTTATGCCCAAGCGAGACCTGAACAAAAAATCTTATACCTTGCGTTCAATCGATCCGTAAAACTAGAAGCAATACGCAAATTCAAAGAAGCTGATTGTCATCATATAGAAATAGAAACCGCCCATTCATTGGCTTATCGGGCGGTGGTTCGAGGGAGCCGTTTCAGAATCCAACAAAACGACCTCACTACCTACCAAATTAAAGACGTCCTAAATCTGAAGCCAAAAGGAGAAGCCTTGTCAGAATATATCTTGGCAGGACACATCAGTCGCTGTATGCGCCTGTTCTGTAATAGCAGTGAGCCTAAGGTACAACAATTAGACTACTTGGCTACAGTATCGGGTGAAGAAGCGCAGGATTTTGTAAAAAAAAATTATGATGAAATCATTCATCAAACGCGATTGTTGCTGGCTAAAATGAATCGAGGAGAGGTAGACATTACCCACGATTTTTACTTGAAAAAATTTCAGCTACATGATCCTATACTACCCTACGACTGTATCCTGTTTGATGAAGGGCAAGATGCCTCTCCTGCCATGTTGGATATTTTTATGAAGCAAGACCACGCTACCCGAGTCATTGTAGGAGATACTCACCAGCAGATTTATCGTTGGCGCTTTGCGATCAACTCACTCGAGCAAGTCAAAGATTTTAAAGGTTATTATCTTACCCAAAGTTTCCGTTTAAATACCCCGTTGAGTAAGCTGGCCGAAGCGGTGATTCACTATAAATATTTGTTTACTTCTGACCTAAAAATAGATATTGCTGGGGTAGGCAAGCATCGAAGTACCAAGGTAAAAGCTACTATTGGCCGTACCAATTTAGCGTTGCTTGTAAAAGCTATTGATATGTTGGTAGAAAACGGAGAAATAGAGAGTGTATACTTTGAAGGCAACTTTTCTTCTTATACCTATGCTCAAGATGGGGGATCAATTTATGATGTTTTGAGTCTCTATAATGATTACAAGCAAGGTATTAGAGATAAACTTATTCGTTCTATGCCCAACATGGATGCATTGGAAACCTATGCTGAAAAAACGGATGATGCAGAGCTCAAGACCATCATAGAAATTGTAAAAAAATACGGAAGAAAACTACCTTATCTGATTAAAGAGTTAAAGCAACGACATGTGCCAGATGAGGAAAAGAAGAAAGCTGATATGGTTTTTTCAACGGTACATCGTTGCACGGGCATGGAATACGACGAGGTAACTTTGTTAGATGACTTTATTACTCAAGACTCCATTGAAAAGCTATTTAAAGAGGAAGGAACCCAGGTAGCAGAAGCATTAACTGAAGAAATAAATTTGCTGTATGTCGCAGTCTCCCGTACCAAAAATAAGCTGCACATTCCAGAAAAGTTACTACCCAAGGAATTTAGTTTATCTCCTGCCAACCATATCAAGGTAATGAAGCCTCCAAAAACTTCCCAAAAAGAAAAACCTCAATCTGTACCTCAGTTTCGTAAGAGCCAGCCAACTTATGCCAATAAACGTTGGACTGAAAAGGAGGAATACGAACTAGTGGACATGTTTAATGCTGGAACCTCCATTGAAGATATTGCCTCTTATTTTGAGCGAACTAAAAGTGCAGTATACTTCAGGCTAAAAAAAATAGGTGTAGTGTATGATTGAGTAAAATTGTAATTTTCTAATGATTACCTTATTTCTATACCTACTTGTATTGGGTATGAAAAATTTTTCATATCTGAACTTATGTGATATTAAATTGATATAAAAACTGTTAAAATATTACATCAGGTTGAAAAAGGGTAGAATTTAGCTCCCATCTTGTTTTTTCTAAGCGTTTGCTGTGATTATTCGCCGTGAGTGTTTTTATGGCTTATCTATGTTAAAAAAATATTAAAATACAATACGCAAGGTTTTCGTGCTTTACCCGAATTCGTCCTTTGAGTTTCCAAACTTTTGATGAACCTTTCGTCATATCTACCAGTTATTTGGATACAATTTTATCCGAAAACGTATATATAGTAAAAATTACTGCAAAAGACTTAAAGTTTTATACTATATCTATCACTATTTCTAGAAAAACATTTTTGCTAACCACCACATATCTTAATACAATGATTAACAGACAAGTTTTAAAATTAAATACCTTAAAAAGCAATAAAATTACGATGGACAAAAAGCTTTTATTAGGGTGGTTGACAGTGTGCATATTTTCTTTGGCTTCATATGCGCAAACAGCCACCTGGAACCCTCCGGTAGAACCCGGTGATTTAAGTGGTGGATTCTATACGGATTTACAAAAATATCATTGGCATGATCCAGCTAACTGGTCATGGGTAGGTTCACCACCAGCCAATGGTTTGCCTGATGAAAACACCGAGGTGATCATCCCAGCTAACAGAGCAGTATGTTGGATACCCGAAGATCATACTGATGCTGCCTATATTGGTTTTAGCCCCATTCAACCCACTTGTAAATCCCTACAATTATTCGGTGGTTTGTACAACCAGGCTAGTCTCAACAACAATGACGATACTAAGTCACTCAAAATAAAAGGAACTTTTGTTACCGCATCCAGCACTTACAATGATGGAGATTTCATCATTGAGAGTGGGGGAGTACTATTAATGGAAGCTTTTGTGATGCAGGTAGAAGGAGCGTTTAACTTGAAAGGTGGAGGTTATTTGGTAGTGTTTAACAGTGATAATATCATTCAAGTGAATGAAAACTTAACTATAGATGGTAGTATGACCAAAAAAGACGCTACCACCGGACGAAGC
>CALDJV010001168.1 GCA_937899305.1 uncultured Cytophagaceae bacterium | reverse complement strand
CTAAGAAGCCCGTTGAACCAAAATCGACGGGCTTTTTTTGGAAAATAATTCACTGAATAGTAAAACATCAATGTAGACGTACAATGTCACTTTCGGTAAAAATATGGGGTACCTGAAGCGCGATGCCTGGTGCTTTGTACAGTACGGGAGGTATGCTAATGTCAGCCAGGTAAAGTTCTCCTACGTTTTCTTTTGCTTCGTACAATCCTTTTTTGGGTAAGGCAAGGGTCATGGTAGCGGTGGCCTTAGTGGCAGGTTCTCCTACTGTTCCTGAGCTAAGGTTCAAACCTGAAGGAGTGTCTAGAGCAAGCACTGGAGCAGCGTGAGCGTTGGCCCAATTGATCAAATGAGCCGCTTGGCCCTGAGGGTTTCCCTTCAAGCCATAACCGATTACTCCATCTATAATGAGGTCTAAGTGAGCAGTGGCCAAACGATTTACAATTTCACTATGGATAAAAGGTTCGCCCATGTTTTTAAGGATATTGAATTGTTGTAATACAGCGCCCTTAAAATGATCTTCCGGATGACTCAACACGATTTGCACATTGGCTCCCCAAATACACAAGCGCCTCGCACAAACCATTGCACCTCCACCATTTCCTCCACTTCCAGCCAAAACGACTACTCGTTTTTTGTGGACATTGCCTCCAAGGAAGCGGTCCCTGGCTAAAACTGCAAGGTTTCGCCCGGCATTTTCCATCATTTGTAATAATGTAATTTGGTATTCTTCTATCATGAGGCGGTCTACCTCGATCATTTGTTCGGTGGTAATTGTGGGTACCGATTGGTTATATTTTGGAAAATCCATTGTTTAGATTGGGTTAAGATATACTTTCAATATACACATTTGATTGGTTTTCTGGCTTAGAAACAATAATTTTAAATCAATGAATCTCCCTGAATTGAAATATAAGTTAACGCAACTATTGACTTCTACAGATGAAGTCAATGTATTGCTGGCCATCGAAATGGGCAAGGGAAATCAGCAGGTAGCGCAGGTATTAAACCAGATATTGCAAGGTTATTATGCAGTATACCTTTGTTTTATTGACCCTGATTCTACTTCATTGGATGATATGCAAGTTGCGGACATTCTAAGTTTCAATCAAACGAAATTAGAGATCAGGAACAACGACATTACTCAGGTGCCTCCCGAGATCGTTTGCTTGTCCCATCTCGAAACCCTCAATTTATCTTTCAATTCCATCACTGCGCTTCCGCCTGCCATTGGAGGGCTGACTCAATTGAAACATTTGGTCTTACGTTTCAATCAATTGCGGCAACTTCCTGACGAGGTTACTCGCCTGACTCAATTGACTTGGCTTGATTTACAGGGGAATTTGTTGAAGCAATTGCCTGCCGAAATTGTACATTTACAAAATCTGCAAAACCTGCACCTCAGTCACAATCAATTGGCTCAGCTTCCCTCTGAGATTGGTCAACTGCAGGCCTTAGGCACCCTAGATGTTGAGCGTAATCAGTTGAGCGTTTTGCCAGAAGCAATTGGCGAACTTACCAATCTCAAAGTATTGCAACTTGAGCACAATCAGCTCCAGAGACTGCCGGACAGCATTGGCGTACTTAAAAACCTACAGCTGATCCGCTTAATTTACAATCAAATCACTGATTTACCTTCTGATTTGTCTCAATTACAAAAAGTATATACCGTAGATTTGGATAACAATCGGTTGCAAAACTTTCCACTGTCTATTTGCCAATTGTCGAATCTTACTTCGCTGAGTTTAACCAATAATCAAATTACTGACTTACCAGAAGCCATCCAAACACTGAGCAGGTTACGGTTTTTGAACCTGAGTGGAAATCCGATTTCTTCCGCCCAATTAGAGCAGCTCAAAGTTTGGTTGCCTCATTGCAAAGTTACCTTTGATTGAGGTGGGCAATATTACCTGATTTGCATTTATGGCTAAACTCATTTATTTTAAAGCTTGCTATTATTGACTTTCATTAAACTAACATTCAATTATGAAGATTACGAATTCTATTCAGGGAGAGAATGGCGATTTTTTATTGCTTACCAATATCAAATGCCCAGCGGCAGTAGGTTTCGCTTATTATCCGCATTTGGCTGTCTGGGTAAACAATCAAGGCGTTTTCAAACAGGTGAGCAATGAAGATGAATACAATCTATTATCTCAAAAGCAAGGACAAGGTTCAAGTCGTTTTGATGGAGAGGTTACTTTTGTGGCTGAGTTTACCTACCATGACATTGAAAATTTCATTGAAATAAAGGACCTCAAAGGCAGTTTGATACACGAAGAATGTTTGGGGGAAGATGATGATTGGGGTGTTTTTACGGAGGTGATGACTACACGGTAGTTACCCAAACAAAAGCATATCTAAAAGAAATACCAAGAGCAGAAAATTTATTTTTTCTGCTCTTGATGCAATCACTTATTCAGTTACTTGTACATC
>CALDJV010001167.1 GCA_937899305.1 uncultured Cytophagaceae bacterium | reverse complement strand
GACTATCGACTAAAAAACACTATGGACTGTCGGCTGTGGACTATGGACCATTGACTATCGACTAAATAAAACTACCTATCCACTTTAATCCGTTTTGGACGATTGGCCACCTTCCAGGCAGTATGAAATACGAGGCGGGTAATTTTTTCCATTTTTGGGAAGTGAATTTTATCTACCGTATCGGTAGGGCGATGATAATCGGCGTGGGTACCATTGAAGTAAAAGATCACTGGGATGCGATTTTTGGCAAAGTTGTAATGATCGGAGCGGTAATAAAAACGGTTGGGGTCGTTTTCGTCGTTGTATTTGTAATCCAGCTTGATACGAATGTATTGCCGATTGGCTTCTTCGCTTAATTGGTGTAATTCACTGGAGAGTTTGTCCGAACCAATCAAATAAATGTAATTGGGATCGGTACGGTAACGTCGATCTATTCGGCCAATCATGTCAATGTTCAAATCGGCTACCGTGTTTTTTAACGGGAAAACCGGGTCTACATCGGTATAAAAACGAGAACCATACAAACCCATTTCTTCGCCTGCTACGGTCATGAATAATATACTGCGTCGCGGCCCTTTGCCCGCTTTTTTAGCCTTTACAAAAGCCTCGGCCAACTCCATCACCGCCACCGTACCCGAACCATCATCGTCAGCGCCATTGTTTATTTTATTGCCATACTTGCCAATATGATCATAATGGGCTGATATCACCAAAATTTCATCTTTTTTGGTGGTACCCTCCAGCAATCCCATCACATTTTCGGAAGCCAGGGTAATTTTTTCTTCTTGCGTAGCCAGTGCCCTTACGTTCTGCCCCCGCGCACCAATGGGCAGTTGACCACTTGTTAGAGTGCTTTCCTGAGTATTGAGCATTTGTGCCGCCAAACGAGGCGACACATAAAACACAACCTCCGATTTTGTCGTCTTCTTGCTCAACTTAGGCCCCACCCAGCGCTTGACGTAATAGGCATTGTAGTTCAATAAATCTCGGTATTGTTTTTTTGTTTTAGCCCGTAGCACAAACAAAGCCTTGGCTCCCAGACTGGTAGCAACCTTTCCCTTTTTCACCGCTTCCGCATGGCTCTTGGCAAAATACACCACTCCCCTACCTTTGACTCGCGCCATTCGCATTTCTTCGAGTAATCCATTTCCAGCAAAAACCACTTGGCAAGTCAGCGGAGCTTGCATCACTGATACCCCCAAAGCAAATACATCCTTCAAAAACCGATAACGTTGTCCACCTGCATCCACATATACTTCTTTCCATTTGGTACTTTTCAGGCTAAAAGGCTGATAGTAGCTCATGCTTTTGCCATTTTTTACGGGCGGCTTCAAACCTATTTGCTTAAAATGGCGGGCAATGTATTTGGCTGCTTTTTTCTGGCCAGGCGTTCCCGTACGGCGCCCTTCCATGTCATCGGCGGCAATAATGTGCAAATGCCTCGACAGGTCTTTTTGGGTGATGGTTTGAGCAAACTTGATGGCATATGCGTCTTTTACTGGCTTATTTTGCTGGGCCCAAATGACGGCCCAATTACTACTTATAATGAATGTCAGGAGTATTTTTTTCATAGTTTTGTTTAGTTGGGAGTTGGGAGTCAGGAGTTGGCAGTTTTATTTAGTCCACGGTCGACGGTCCATAGTCCATAGTTTTTTTAGTCGATAGTTATGACTCGCCTCGCCCAACCCGAAGTCCTGAGCGAAGCCGAAGGAACTAGCAATGTAACAATGAGCGAAGCGGAACAATAGTAATAAATCATCGCTTCGCGCAACCATTTAACCATCAGCCGCAGGCGGAACAATAGAACAATATAGCCAGCCATTTAACAATGTAGCAATGGAACAATAGAGCAATCATCGCATCGCGCAGCAATAGAACAATGTAACAATAAGCGAAGCGAAACAATGTAATAATAAATCACCATTTACAAACGCGCCAATAACGCTTCTACCAAACGACATTGGGTAGTATGCGAAAACGTTTCTTTTACCCTGTTTTGCCCAATTTGAGTAAACTCTTCGCGAAGGATTTCATCTTCATACACTTTCTTCAAGGCCTCAGCCATTGCCTTTTCGTCTTGTGGAGGCATTAAAATACCTGCTTTACCAAAGTCCAGCAACTCGGTAGTACCTCCAGCGTCGGTTCCAATAACAGGCAGCCCAGTAGCCATTGCCTCAATGGTTACCATTCCAAAAGGCTCCGACACTGAAGCCATCACAAACACATCCAATGCGGCAAATGCCTTGGGGGCATCGTCTACAAAAGAACGAAAGTGGATCAAGTCTACCAGATTACGATCAGCAGTCAGCTTCTTTAGATAACTTAAGTGTCCTTGCTCACCTCCAACAGTTTCGGCTCCTACACAAAGCCCATGTACCAACACTCCTTCTTTTCGAAGCAAATCCACTGCTTTTATGAGGTATTCTTGCCCCTTTTCTTTGTCTATACGCCCAATGATTCCAGCCACAAAGGCATCGGGTGGCAAATCAAACATTTTTCGAGCTTCTGCTCGGTATTGCTTGGCTTCCAAAAAGCGCCCTACTTCTATAGTCAATGGAATTACGTGTACTTTATCGGCGGCAATGCGCACATTGGCCAACAATTGTTTTTTCAATAATTCCAATGGTACAATCCAACCATCAATCCGCTTGTAAAAATAACGATGATACAGGTCTTTTTTGCGGTGCTTCATCTGCATTTGTTGCAAATACACCGTTTTGAGGCGCTGTCGGGAAAAGTGGCGACTCAACATTCCAATGTAAAACTGGGTATAGTGACCAATCATTAAAGTAGGAATTTGAGCTTTGTCCAGCAATTTGGCCAAACGGCGGGCGGCTCTAAAATTTAAGTGTTTGCCTTTGTAGGTGTAATGTAAAGTAGCGACTCCTACCTCTTCAGATTTTTGCGCAATGGTAGAATCATCATCACAAAATATAATAATTTGATGCCCTCTTTCGGTCAGCCACTTTGCCAGGTTCAACACATTGATTTCCAACCCTCCCCAAGCATACGAACTACACAAAATCCCTACTTTCATCCACTCTTTATTTTATGATTCAACGTTATAAATAAATTCTGAATATTTCTCTTGATTCTGGAGAATAAACTGGGGAAAATGCTCATCCAGGGCTACAAACTTGTGTTCCATATCTCGTCCAAAAATATCTTTCCCACTGGCTATCAATTCTTGAATACGTTCGCGATCTTTATACTGGGCTTTATTTACTTCAGGATGCGCCAATGATTCTATTTTGGAAATGATTTTGTCGATTCCTCCTAAGTAACTAAAGTGCCAGCCTGCCCGATCAATGATCGTATGTTCTTTGCTCTTCTCTTCGTTGCGGTAGTCTTTTCTAACCACCTTGATGGTCGTCAAGTCTTTGTAGTTCAGCATCACAGAACCCAACCACATGTGCTGATTGTTGTCTTCCTTTTTACCGTGCATAATCACACAATTTACAAAGTAGCAACAAAACACTTGATTGAAGATTTTCACCCCTGGTTGGTCTTTGTATTCCAAGATTTTTTTTGGATCAGGAATTTCATCCAAATCCGAGATAATGATCACATCATCGGGTTGGCAGTCGGTGAGCCCTCGTAAAATTTGTTCTTTTTGATGGTTGTCATAATCCATCGATTTCGGTACCCGAAACTTCGAAAAAAAGTTGGGATAATGATCTACAACGACATGAATAATTTTGTCAGCAAAGGGCTCAAAACGAGCTTTATTCTCTTCGTAATGAAGCGGTTTGGGCTTTTTTTGGAAAGTACGGGTTGCCTCCACCAATACAAACTTATCTACCACATCATTCAACTCATTGAGGCGAATTTCAAGTAAATCCAACTCATTAAAAAAGGGAAAACAATCGTAAACCATTATGATAACTATTGATGATTAATTCTTAATGTTGCGCAGTTATTCTAAATCTGCTTATTT
>CALDJV010001166.1 GCA_937899305.1 uncultured Cytophagaceae bacterium | reverse complement strand
CTATGCTAAAATGTAGGAGACTTTGTTGACTTAACCTTATATACAGACCAAAAAAACATGAAAATCGGAAGTGGCAAACATAAAAATACGTGATTGCCTGACTCAGAATGGAAAAAATCAATAATTAGATAATATGAAAGGTTTCCCAATTTGGGAAGTGCATCGAGCTTGATTTGTATTATCATGTTATTTGGCACACGGTACCTTAGGTGTCAAACCCCTCCAATAATAAATAACTATTTCATTACTAGAATTTTATGAAAATTGTTTTTTGTAATTCATTCCAAAATCATACATGTGTATTTCAGAAAAAAGGTTTACAATAACTTTAAATTATACAATTTCAATTTAAAGAAATCATCATCTAAACCTTGTCAAATATTACCGATTTATTAATTAAAGTTAGCTTAGTGTTTAATTAAACTATTTAACTTGTTTGGTTAAAGTGTTGGTTTTCAATGATTTGTGCTTTAGGGCAAATTGAGCACCCTTGTTAAGATTTAACATTTCATAACACGTGCGTAATAAAAAGTTAAAACTAATTACTGACATTTGCGGCATCAAAAACAAAAAAATATTAAAACTTTTTAATCAAATGAGAAAGCTACTATACAGTGCATTGTTTTTAACAACTTTAGCTGTTGTGTTTTCATCTTGTTCTACTGATGATACAACAACTACAAGTGCTACAGCTACAGTTATCACTGACGGTACTGATGCTCTTTTGAGCAAACCTTCTAAAACTTATGTTGACAAGGGAGAAGGTACTGGTACGATCACTTGGACAAGTGGTAATGTATACGTTTTAGACGGTTTGGTATTTGTAAATGAAGGTCAAACTTTAACTATTGAGGCTGGAACTGTTATTAAAGGAGCTAAAACTCCATCTACTGGTGCTAGTGCTAGTGCTTTAGTAGTAGCCCGTGGTGGTAAAATCATTGCCGAAGGTACTGCTTCTGCTCCTATCATCTTCACTGGTGAAAGTGATGACTTGAATGGTGCTTTGGGTACAACTCAAGGTGAGTGGGGTGGTTTGATTGTTTTGGGTAAAGCAAGCTTGAACTCAACTCCTGGACAAACTGCTATTGAAGGTATTCCTACTACTGAGTCTCGCGGTATTTATGGTGGTACTGAGGACACTGACAACTCTGGTACTTTGAAGTATGTTTCTATTCGTCACGGTGGTGCAATCATTGGTGCTGACAACGAAATCAACGGTTTGACACTTGGTGGAGTTGGTTCTGGTACTGTAATCGACTACGTGGAAGTATTTGCCAACAAAGATGATGGTATTGAGTGGTTTGGTGGTACTGTAAGCATAACGCACGCCGTGGTAGGTCTATGTGGTGATGATTCAATTGACTACGACGAAGGATGGAATGGCCAAAACAATCAGTTTTTCTTGATTTATCAAGACCCAACTGGTGGTGACCGTGGTGGTGAGCACGATGGTGGTACTAGCCCTGAAACTGGAACTCCTTTCGCTACTCCTAGATTTTTCAACGTAACTTCAGTAGGTAACGGTACCAACCGTGCAATGACTTTGCGTGACAACGCGGGTGGTAAATACTACAACAGTATTTTCTATAACTGGAGCAAAGGTATTGACATTGAATACTTAAACTCTACTTCTAGTAAGGATCGTTACGATAATGGTGACATTGTTTTCGCTAACAATACCTTTGGTATGATCGGTGGTGCTACTACTACTCAAAATGATCTTTTCAAAGTTGGAGTTATCACTGACAAAGAGCCTACTGCTGCTGAGCAAACTGCTTTCCAAACCAAGTTGCAAACTGAGTTATCAAATGGTAACGGTAACATGGTAAATGACGCAGTGATTACTCGTGCCAATGTGATTCCAGCTACTGCCAACACTACTGTAACTGGTACTGCTCCTACTGCTGCTAACTACCGTGGTGCATTCTCTGGAAGCACTGATACTTGGTATGCAGGTTGGACTGCTACGGCTGGTCAGATTAAATAATTGATAATAATTTACTTGTAATATATGAGAACGGATTTTCTAAATCCGTTCTTTTTTACACCTATACTATTATACTAAGCTACTATAAACCAATGCAATAGGTGAATTGAATTGCTAAAGATAAAAGCACGGATTCACTGCTAGATTCTCAAGTTTGTTCTCTTTATAATTTTTAATCTATTTCGATGCAACGTATTTTACTCACATTTTTAGGTGTTCTATTAGCGGCAAGCGTATTCGCTCAGAACGGGACAATTCGGGGAACGATCACCGATGCCGAAACCGGAGAGACCATGATAGGGGCCACGGTGGTTATCAAAGGAACTACCAATGGTGCTGCTACTGATATCGATGGTAAGTATACCATTTCGGTAGCACCAGGTAAATATGTTTTGGTCGTGTCTTATGTTTCTTATCAAACCAAGGAAGTAAAAGACATTGAGGTGAAGCCAGGACAAGTAGTGGTACAAGATGTAAAACTAGGAAACGATACCGAAGCATTGGATGTAGTAGTGGTGACTGCTAAGATAGAACGCAAGGCAGAAATTGCGTTGCTCACAATGCAAAAGAAGTCGGCGGTAGTACAAGATGGTATATCAGCACAAGCGATTTCAAGGGCAGGTGATAGCAACGCCGCCGGGGCCATCAAGCGGGTAACCGGAGTATCGGTAGAAGGTGGAAAATATGTATATGTACGTGGTTTGGGTGATCGCTATACCAAAACAACGTTGAATGGAGCGGACATCCCAGGTTTGGATCCTAACCGAAACACGGTACAGATGGACTTGTTTCCTTCTAATTTGATTGATAATATGGTGATTTTGAAGACCTTCTCGCCTGATTTGCCAGGTAACTTTACCGGAGGGTACATCAATATCAATACTAAAGACTTTCCCGATCGTTTTACTTTTCAGGCAAGTGCAAGCTTGGGTTTCAACGATCAGGCTACCTTCAATTCAAACTTTTTGACTTACAATGGTGGAAACAGCGACTTTTTAGGCTTTGATGATGGAGCCCGTTCTTTGCCTGTTTCTCGTGACGACCGCAACCCTAACGTCAGCAGTTTCAACCGCGACTACGAAGTACAAACAAAATCTCCTTTTTTGAATCAAAGCTATTCGGTTTCAGTAGGTAACCAAATCAGCTTAGGCAGTAAAAAATTTGGATACATTGCGGGCATATCTTACCGCAAAACCAATCAATTTTTTGAAAGTGGACGCTTAGGACGTTTTTCAGTCGCTGGTTTTGTAGAAGATTCAGAAGAGTTGAATCCAAACTACAACGTAGTAAACAAAGAAGCACAAGAAACAGTACTATGGGGTGCTTTATTGAATTTGTCGTTAAAAATAAACGATCGAAACAAAATTGGATTGAATTTGATGCGCAACCAAAATGGTATCAAAGAAACCCGTACCCAACAAGGATTTTTAGACCAAGACCCCGACAATACTTTCAATAGTTTTGCCTTGGACTTTCAGAGCCGTTCATTGAGCACTGCCCAACTCAAGGGAAATCACGCCTTTGGTGATATTAAAGATAAAAAACCAATCGAACTAGATTGGATCATTGCTGGAACGTTGTCCCAAGCCGACCAGCCTGACTTGCGTTTCTTTGGTTATGATGTACAACCTGATGGAACCGTATTCATTGCTACCAACCGTAACCAACAGCGTTTTTTCAGAACATTGGAGCAGGTGAATCTTGACAACAAGATCAATTTGTCGATTCCTTTCAAGATCAACGGAAATGACAGTAAGTTCAAAACTGGTGCAGCCTTCACCTTGAAAAACCGTGATTTTAAGCAAACCATTTTTGATTATGGAACTTCTGGAACCAACCGATTTGGCCAAGTAGGTGCCGATGGTACTTTTGATCCAGCCATTTATTTCAACTCGCCTGATCTGGGCATCAACAACACGACTCAATTTAGAGACAGTTACAAAGGTACCGAGTCAGTAATTGGAGCTTATGTAATGGGAGAT
The DNA here is from genome assembly GCA_937899305.1 of uncultured Cytophagaceae bacterium. Taxonomy (GTDB): domain Bacteria; phylum Bacteroidota; class Bacteroidia; order Cytophagales; family Microscillaceae; genus Microscilla. The sequence goes on along the minus strand of CALDJV010001166.1, from coordinate 3,636 downwards.
TTGAAATTGACTTCTAGATTTAGAGTATTGATTGGAGCTCGCTTCGAGAAAACCGATATAGAGGTAGCCAGCGACGATCAACAACTAGCAAAAGGTATCTTGAACAATGCCGATATCTTGCCTGCTCTGAACATTACTTATGAGTTGAAAAAAGACATGAACCTTCGCGTGGCTTACGGCCGTACTTTGGCTCGTCCAGTATTTAGAGAATTGGCTCCTTATGCCAGTTACAATGCGGTAGGAGGTATTGTAGAAGTGGGTAACCCTAATTTAAGACGTTCAGTGATTGATAACTTGGATTTGCGTTGGGAGATGTATCCTACCCCAGGAGAGATCATTACTTTCAGTGTTTTTTATAAAAATATTCAGGACCCAATTGCAACTGCTTTCCAACCTTTGGCACCAAACGCGGAAATTACTTGGTTGAACCAAGAAAATGCCCAAGTATTTGGCGTTGAGCTTGAAGCCCGTAAAAACTTGGGATTCATTGGTTTGAATGACTTCACCCTTGGAACCAACCTTACTTTTGTACAGTCTGAAATCCAGATTGAGGAATCTGAATTGAACATCATCCGTACGCTTGATCCAGGACGCGTTACTGAGTTGGCTTCTACCGGAACCCGTCCTTTGTTTGCCCAATCTCCTTTCTTGATCAATGCCTACTTGAACTATGCCAATGAAAACAACGGCTGGCAAGCAAGTTTGAATTTCAATGTTTTTGGTTCACGTATGGTAGTAGTTTCGCAAAGAGCAGTGCCTGATGTATACGAAAAGCCTCGTCCTGCTTTGGATTTCACTTTGAAGAAAAGCTTGAATGAGCGTTGGAAGGTGAGCTTGCGTGCCCGCAACCTATTGAACCCTGACTACCGTCAGGAAATTGATTTCCGATCTTCTACTGCAGTATATGATCTTTCAAATCGTGGACGTACCTTCTCATTGGGTGTTACTTATTTGGTGGATTAATCAACGATATATATAAAATAGAGGAAGGTGTCTCGCAAGGGACACCTTTTTTTATGCGTTTACCTGAACGTAATATTTATTGAGCGACAACCTCTTTTATATCAATCTACAGACCCCATTTTATTCGAGTTCACAATATGGACTGGTATCATTGTTTGACTTTGTTGCGTTGATGATCAAACTGTAAGCGCTTTTCATATATTAAGAAGCGAACATAAAAAACGCCCAATCCAACTGGACCGGGCGTTTTCAGGTCAATTATTGATATGCGTGTTTTTGTTTATTACTTCAATACCATTGTCATTCTGGTTAGTAAAATGGAAAAAATAAACTAATCCAAATTTAGTGCAATATCTTGGTGCTAGACAAGTCTAAAAAATTGGCTAATAGCAGCGCTATTTGCTCTATTTTTTGACGAAGTATAGCGACCAGAGATTAGCTAAATGGATTAAGTTATTTTTGTAGTTTTACTTATCCATTACTTGGCCAATAAAGAGGGTAAGAAACGATTGTCAATCAGTATAATAGCTTAAAATCAATATTAATTCTTCAATCGAGTTAGCCATCTTCCGAATGGGGTTGTACCAAGTATCCTGGGCTTTTATAAAATAGGGTTTTTGGCCTTTGGCGTGCCATATTTTTTTTATCTGCGTTTGCAGTTGAGGTGCTTCAGTCGCCATTTTCAAAAAAGCATCGGTCAGTAATTGCCTGGTGTGCGCATCCAGGTCCTTATGTACAGCTATTGGTCCATTTACAATTGGTTTTGATACCCAGAGCACTTTTAAGTCATTTGGTTTGAGTTTACCCTGTTTGATGAGCTTTTGTAAATCATCGTAAGAACAAGCCCCCAAGTCAGCTTCCTTGTTTTTGATTTGCATGAGGGTGTTTTGGTGGTTGTTGCCAAAGCTCACTTCTTTGAAATGAGATTCGGTATAATTGAGCCCCAGCGAATTGAAGTACAAGCGAGGAATCAAATGACCTGAGGTAGAAGTTGGGTTTACAAACTTGAAAGATACTTTGGCGGCCAGGTCTTTGTTTTTGATATCACCAATGGCGTTTATTTTATTTGTTGAGTTATTTTTAATGATACAACTTTGGTAAGAAGTAGGCGTTTGTCCGTCGTTCGATATCACTGCAATTGGGTCAATGCTGGTTTCGGCTGATGCTAAAATGTATCCGAATGTATTTAAAAAAGCGATGTCTACTTTCTTGTCTTGAAGCATCTCAATCAGTTGCTTGTTTTTTGTAGGCAGTACTACTTCAACTTTACGGTTCAACTTGGTCGATAAATAAGCGGCGATGACTTTGCTGGCGTGTTTTCTTACCACAACATTACTCACATCGGTGCTTACTCCCAATACCAAGGGCTTTTGTGCCCAAGCTTTACTTCCTGTTATGAGGCTCATACTCATAGCTGCTATAAGTACAAGTTTGATGTAACTTTTATGGGTGAATTTCATTGATAAAGATTTTAATTTCTTAGGGGTAATCTACAAATCAAGCTCCATCTCGTGGTTACCAAATGGTTAAGTTATTTTTATGCTTGAAAAGCAAATTGAGGGAAAAATGAGGCTGAGATAGGGTATGCCTCAAGAGCGGATTTTGTTGAAATACTTAAGGAGAAAAATTCAACAAAAAGTACGATAAAAAGAAGGCTTAGAGGGGATGTAAGAAATGAGTGAACAAAACAAAATAAAGTTAGTTGGTAAGGTATGGGAAAAAAAATATTAATTACTGGTGGTACTGGATTGATTGGTAAACGCCTGACTCAGCTTTTATTAGAAAAGAATTATACGGTAAGATACTTAAGCCGAAGCAAACGAAATATAAAAAATGTAGAGGTGTTTGAATGGCATCCTCAAAAAGGTGATATAGACAAGGCTGCTTTTGAAGACATATATGGGATTGTCCACTTGGCTGGGGCGGGAGTGGCAGACAAACGCTGGACCGACAGCCGTAAAACAGAGATTCTGGAAAGCCGTACTCAGTCAACTACCTTGCTGGAATCTACCATAACAGCACTGGGCATCCAACCCAAAGTATTGGTAAGTGCGTCGGCCATTGGTTATTATGGTATAGATACTGGAGAGCAATTACTGGACGAATCTAGCCAAGTTGGGAGCGATTTTTTGGCCGATGTAACCAAGCGGTGGGAAGAAAGCGCGGAAGGGTTTGTAAAACAAGGAATTAGAACGGTAAAAGTAAGGGTAGGTGTAGTATTGAGCACTGAGAGTGGTGCTTTGCCTAAGTTGCTACAACCCATTCGCCTGGGTTTGGGAGCTCCCCTTGGCAGTGGCAAGCAGTATCTTTCCTGGATACATATTGACGACATCGCGCGAATATTCTTGTATGCGTTGGAAAACGACCAGCTTGAGGGGGCATACAACGGAGTGGCACCCCGCCCGGTGACCAATGCCGAAATGACCAAAACAATTGCTTCAGTGATTCATCGCCCCACTTTTTTGCCCAATGTTCCTTCGTTTATGCTCAAGATGATGTTGGGAGAAATGGCTTCTATCGTGATAGATGGCAACCGAGTGTCAAGTCAGAAAATTTCAAATAGTGGCTTTGAGTTTCAATTCCCGGATTTGAAACAGGCGTTGGAGCAATTACTGGATTAAAAACTGATCAACCCTTTTTTTACTTCTAGTTTGGTAAGTTTTCGATGCGCAT
>CALDJV010001165.1 GCA_937899305.1 uncultured Cytophagaceae bacterium | reverse complement strand
TATAGCGGTTAGAGATTAGCCAAATGGATTAGGTTATTTATGTAGTTTTACTTAGGCAAAATCGTGTGATTTAAGTCCGAAAAATTAAACCAAAAAGCCGCTACAATGAATGATTCATTATAGCGGCTTTTTGGTTTTACTGATATGTATAAATTACAGGTGACGAATAGCCACCACGATGGGCACTACTTTGCCATATTTGCTTATCCCTTGGAAACTCATGCTTCCATCACGGGTATATCTAATTTCGTCCTGAGAAATCACTTTGTTGCCAATGACTTTTTGTACTCTGGTATAAAAATCTCCCTGTTCGCGCTCTACCTTCCGCATGATATCTTGGATATCTAATTTCTCGGCAGAATACAGCACACAAAAATAATCTACCCCTTGGGTATTGTCCATTTTGATGTACAGATCCTCGTTTGGAATGGCCACATTGTTATTACTGTATCCTAAGTACGGGCTGATGCCTTCTTTATAAGGAAAAATCATAGAATTGCGTCGAGACATATCCGACGTAAAAGCATACACATAAGCAGGTTCATTATTTGAAATATAAATTCTAAATAACGTACCAGAGAAATAGGGCTTTGTTACACTATAATAACCATTCTTAAACTCCGCCTCCATGTCAAATCCTGCCGATAAGGTAAACTTTACTTTACCCGACAGGGCAGTTTGTCGTGGCTGTGGAACAATCATTTCGTAAGCTTCAAAACAATAACGCTGAAAGTCACTGTATTTTACCCAAATAAAACCATTGTCTCCCCAAAGCGTTCCCCAGCTATTCATCAATTCAAATGCCCCTCCATATTTTTTGTCGTCGTATCCTACTACTGTGAGGGCATGGCCTCCCTCTGGGTTCAAATCTTCCTTCGGGTTCTTGATCCAAACTTCTTTGCCCCTCGCGTTCAAAAACGACTCAGTACAACACTGCATTCCAATGATCACTGGTTTTTTCTGAGAAATACTCTTTTTCACCAATTTCACTTTGTAGGGCTCGGTTTCAGACTCAAATAAACGTCGGAAATCCTTTACCCGAAATTCGCGTGCATTTGTTACGTGCTCTGAAGTCACTCGTTTACCACATCCGTCACTAAAGTCGTTGAACTTTATCGCTCCCACATCTTTCATTACTTTTAGGCCAGTTACCAAGCTGGTTCCCTCCTGACAATTGATATCGAGTGTTGTTTTGGCTCTTTCATACAAAAAGAAGGGAGAGAATGCATTTTGGGTTACCAACAAAGGATTGGTCATATTTTTTTGTTTGGCATACAATACCGTACGGGCAGCATAGGCTGCCGACCACCCCACACAGGTTCCGTATGCTCCTTGGTTCTTGGGTATGGGGGCGTATTTTCTTAAAGAAACACTGGAAGGCATCTTTCGATAATCCCCTCTCATCAATGGCGCTGCCAAAGGTACAGTAGCATATTTTTCCTTGTCTAGTTTACACCCTGTTCGGTATTGTGCATAGGATGGCTTAAATGTACCCAAAACCAGCACAAACGCTATAGAATAATGAAGAAAGGTAATTTTTTTAGCCATTTTTGATACTTTATTATTTTTAACAATTAGTTGGTATGAACTAAAAAAGGAATCACCAACTCAACAGTCAGTTGATTCCTTTTCTATAATATTAAGTAACAGTTGCGTAATAATTGTCGCTTTTCAGGCGCTTATTTTGAACATTGTTACTAAAGAGAATTAAATTATTTCAGTTTTTAGCGCACAACAAACAGGAACTCACTGCCAGGCTCATTGCTTCCAAATTCACCAGAGCGAGGGTTTGGAGTAACTGTTTGTACAAATTTCAGTATTTCTGAAATGCTCAATATTCCATTTTCTCCACCTTCGCTACGCAATGCAGTTAGAAACCTTCTCGCAAATGGAGAGTGACTTCCCGCCCGTCCATCAGGTACATATTCTTTCCCCCCAGAAGTCAAATAACGGCGCGTCTTGTAACGTAACTTACGATTTACATATTCTGCTCGGCTTTTGGTAAGCTCGTGTTCTTTCTGGCCACGAGACGCAATCAATGGATCAAAAGTACCCCCAAAACAAACATCCATCATTAAAAAGATATGCTTGCAATTGATGTTGTTGATGTATGTTCTAAGGTTTGAGTGTGAAATGTAGCTGCTCTTGGATTCATCATTCAATTTAGAATCTTTAGTAACCAAATATCCTTCCTTGAATACTTCGTCAAATTGACCGTGTCCAGCAAAAAAGATAAACAACTCATCATTGTTCGCGTACTGCTTTTTGGCGTAGCTTCTGAGTTTTAATACAATTTCATCTTTGGTGGGGTTCTCCAAAAGATCTATCTCAAATCCATATATTTCTTTCAGGTCTTTGGCAATCGCTTTGGCATCAAAAACTGGATTCATCAAGTCTCCCCAGTGGTTGTATTGATTAGTTGCAATCAACAAGGCACGATGGGTTCCCAAAATTAAGTTTTCTTTGCTTTTCTTTTTGGCTATTGGAGTAGTCTCTTTTACCTTTCTCTTAATCATCAACTTCTGAACCGAGATATTCCCTCTTTTGTCAGTCGCTTTTACCTGTACCAAGTTCTCTGTCTTGTCCAATACAGTTACTCCATCAAAATTACCAAGGTTGTCTACTCTGGCAGGATTTCCATTGATTAAGACACTTTCTATTCCGCTCTCGTCCACTACCTGACCAGCAATGGTAATCTTTTTGTCTTCGGCTACAACAATGACTCCACGCGTATTGTTATTCGCCAAAACTGGACTGCTGATACGAATTACGGGTGGCTTAACATCGGTTAAATTGCGATTAATTCGCATTGCCAATGTATTGGCAGAAGAAGCGTTTATTTTGAGTTCTTTGGCAAAAGATGCTGCTTTCTGAGTGTAGGCCAAGGCCTTTGATGGTTTGTCATTGCTGTATAAAATCTTGGCATACAATAAATTATTTTCGTAGTTGCCTTTCATTTCTACTGCTTTGGCAGCCCAGCTCTCCGCATTTACCAACATTGTTTTATTTTTATCCAAATGAGAATAAACCAACGAAGCTAAAAAATGATAGTCTTCTGCCTTGCGGGCAAATCTAAGGTACTTCTCAAGGTCTTTTTTCATGCTTATTTCTTGATTTACCCCAGAGTAATACTTGGCTATTCCGCGTAAAACATATGCTTTTATAAATCTTCTATTATTCAAGATGGTACGATGAGCATCTTCCAAAGCTTTTTCATAATAGCCCAAAGTTAGCCTCATTTGTGCTCTATTGTACAATCCATGTACATTTCGTGGATTTAAATGAATTGCAGCACTGTACTCTTCAATCGCCCTCTCTGTTTGACGACTATCTCGGTAAAAATCCGCAAGATGATTACGGTATATATATTCTTTGGGATCATTTTTAGCATTTTGTATGGCTGCCTTCAAATCCCCTGAAGCATCAAGATGTTTGCCTTGTGCTGCTTTTACAAGTCCTCTTACGCTCAGTGCATAGGCGTAAGTGTTTGAAATCTTCAATGCTCGGTTACAATCGCGCAAAGCTCTTTTGTAACGTTTGAGTTGTAGATATGCCTTAGCACGATCTACGAAATAAGTTTCATCACTGTAGGCAATTTTGATAGCTTCATCGAAATCGGTAACAGCTTGCTTGTAAAGTTTGAGATTGAACTTAACGAGACCTCGAAGATGGTAACTCGCTGATGATTGTTTGGGATTTAGAGCAATGGCTCGATCAAAATCATCTAGAGCATTTTTGTATCTTCGAATACGAAAATAGGCCTCTCCTCGATAATGGTAGGCGTCGTCTAAGCGGCTGTCGATGTTTACAGCCTTCGTAAAATCATGAATCGCTTGTGCATAAGCACCTGCTTCACTTTTTGCTTTACCCTTAGAAAGGTATTGTTTGGCTGTTTGAGCCAACACTACCTGAGTGCTAAGACAACTCAGGGTAAAAAGACATGCAAAAAATGCGGTTAGTTTTTTATCCTTGGGCATAATCCAAAAGAGATTTGAAACTCTGGATAGATAATTTAATAATTAAGTAAAATAAGCACTGGTTAGTATGTGATGTACTTGCTTTCGAGTGTATTACTCTGACACAAAATAGAAAGGTATGGGTACGTTAATTAAGAGTCATTTGTTTAAATTCACACCTTACTTTGGAGCGCCCGAAAAACAGACATTAGTCAGCAATGCTACTTTTCGAACGTGTTCACAAATTATATTATTTTGTTTACAAGTGCAAATTCTTCATTTTTATCCAAATTACACTGTGTAAGAATTACCTAAGTTTAACTAGAAAAAACCCAGTTTTTAACTTTAGTTTAACCTTAAGTAATATTTATGCCAAAAATGAAAACATTTTCACAACATTATACGTATATCGATATTTTTTTAAAATAACTTACTGAATTTTAGACTTAAAACAAGAGACCATTTTGCAATACTACTCAATAAAATAACACTTCTATTGATAAAAACAGGCTATCTTCCCAAGAAAATATTACAAAAAAAGCAATTTCCCCTTTTTTTTATGGCCCCGTTTTGACATTGACTATCGTTGTAACATGATTCGCTATTCTGTTTTTTTTAACTAAAAGTACGGCCAAAAAAAACTCGTAAATTATAGAAAGTTCATTAACAGTTGTTCACAAAATCATGTAAGATTCTACATTATTATCGAAATAAGCCTGTCAAAGTTTTCAATACTTATGGCTTCTATAAGCCAAATAACTTTTGAGCATTTTCGGTAGTTTTTTGTTCAATTTCTTCAATTTCTATGCCTTTTATCTCGGCCAATCGGTTTGCAATTAAAGGAATATAAGATGATTCATTTCTTTTACCCCGATATGGTACTGGGGCCAAATAAGGGCAGTCGGTTTCCAATACCAGGTGATCCAGTGATACTTCAGGCAACACCTTGTCCAATCCTCCATTTTTGAAGGTAGACACTCCTCCAATGCCTAGTAAAAACCCCAACTCAATGATCTTTTGAGCATCTTCCACTGTTCCGGTAAAACAATGAAATATTCCAGTAAGCTCTTCTGTCATTAACGGAGTAAGTAGGTCGATGGTTTCCTGAAATGAATCTCGGCAATGAATCACGATTGGGCGTTGGTACTTTTTAGCCCACTCTACCTGGATTTTGAAAGCCTCGGCCTGTTGTTCAAAGAAGGTTTTATCCCAATATAAATCAGTTCCAATTTCTCCAATGGCGACAAAATCGCGCTGATTTAGCCAAGTTTCTACCTGATACAGTTCTTTTTCAAAGTCTTGCTTGACTGAACAAGGGTGCAGTCCCATCATTGCAAAACAGTGATCAGGGTATTGTGCCTCTACTTCCATCATGTCATCTATAGAAGTGTGATCTATGTTGGGCAGATAAATTTTTTCGACATTTTGCTCAAAAGCTTTTCTTAAAACATCGGCTCGGTCTTTCTTAAACTGGCTGGCATAAATATGCGCGTGCGTATCAATAAACATAAAAGAATATAATTTGGTTTTATTAATTTTAAAATGCGTACTTACAAAATAATCAATGGCAAAAATGTGGTAAAGGTCGTTATATCACCACCGTTTATTTGAATTATCTAATAAATCTGGCATCTTACAGAATTTTCTCTTATTTTTGTTTTAGTATGAGATCCAAATCTACAACATATTATTACTCAAATAAATACTATTACTCCTCTTTTTCGTTCAGGAGAATAAGGCAATTCTTACATTATTTTGAAACATATCAAATTATACTATAATTAATAAGCCTGGTTCTCCGAAGAATTAGGTTTTTTTTATTCGCAAAAATACAAATAACATGGAGCAAACATATTCAAATTATACAGACGAAGATTTTAAAGTTTGGGAGCTACTCTACAATCGTCAAATGAAAATTTTACCAGGAATGGCCTCTAAGGGCTATTTGGAGGGTTTAAAAATCATTGAATTTGATGAGAAAATCCCAAATTTTGAAGAGATGAACAAAATCTTGATGGCAGAAACCAATTGGAAAGTATATGTTGTTCCAGGTTTGATTGCTGACAAGGAGTTTTTTGAATTGATGCAGAACCGTAATTTTTGTGCCACCACCTGGCTGCGAAAAATGGAGGAATTGGATTATCTGGAAGAACCTGATATGTTCCACGATGTATTCGGTCATGTACCTCTGTTGACCAACAAATTGTTTTGTCAGTTCTTAGAAGAGTTATGCCGCATTGCGTCGGACTACATTGACAATAAAAATGTAATTGAAGTCATCGCTCGTATTTATTGGTTTACGGTGGAGTTTGGTCTTATCAAAGAAGAAGAAGGCTTGCGGATTTATGGGGCCGGAATTTTGTCATCTAGTGGCGAATGCGAGTATTCTTTGTTTAGCAACGAACCAAAACGTTTTCCATACGATGTACAACACGTGATGGACACTGACTACATCAAACACAAATACCAAGAAGAGTATTTCGTGATCGATTCTTACGAGCAATTGTATAATTCTATTCCTGAAATAGAGGCTAAAGCAAAAGAAATTCATGAAAAGGGAATCATTGTAAAGCCTGCCATTCAACCTCAATATAAATAAACAATATCCCCTATCACTGTCATTATATATACCCAGCCATCAAGTATTTTTTGCTTGATGGTTTTTTTATGCCACAGAAAAATTTTAACTAATGAGTTTTTATACTAATTTTATTAGAATTACGCTCAAAGTATTCTAAAAAAACTAACTCCGTAACCAAGCAGCTTTATAAACTGTGACTCAAGAGGGATTAGAACATTTATTTTTATGCAAAAATCAAAATCACCCGTAGATGATGCCGAGTTATTAGTCTGGCTTAAGGAAGGAAACCAAAAAGTAGTACAGGTTTTGTTCGATACTTACTATGCTTCGCTCTGTAAAACGGTGAATCGTATCGTACACAATACCATCATTACCGAAGATATTGTACAAGATGTCTTTCTTAAAATTTGGCAAAAGAGAAATGATCTAAACATACAAATTTCTTTGAAGGCGTATTTGCACAAAATGGCAATCAATGCCGCACTTAGTCATCTTAGAAAAAAATACAACACCTCCAGCATCGATGATGCTACTCCGCAGCAAATGAAGAAGCACGCTCACAAAGAAACCGCGGTGCAAAATCTAGAATTTCAGGAGTTAGAAACTCAAGTAAATGGAGCCATCAATGAATTGCCTCCCAAATGTAGGGAAGTATTCATATTGAGTCGTTACGAAGAGTTGAGTTACAAAGAAATTGCCAAAGAGATGGGGATATCGCCCAAAACAGTGGAAAATCAAATGAGTAAAGCACTCAAACACCTTCGTAAGCGATTGGCACCATACATCAAAACTGTACTTTCTTTTGGACCATTGGGAACTGCTTGGCTAGAATTACTCTCATAAGTTCCTTGAATACAAGATTATTTACAAACATTAGCCCACGAAAATAGGGGTGAGCTGCATTTTTTACATCTCACCAATTATAAATCTTTTGAATAATAATGGAACTGGAAAAGTATCTGGAACTACTTATAAAGCAATGTCAGCATAAAATTTCTTCAGAAGAGGAAATTTTACTGACCCAATGGCTGGAACAAAGTTCCGAAAACCTGGCAATTAAAGACCATCTGGAAAAAGTTTGGAATGTTACCCAACATTATCAGCAGAGCTATACCCCCAATGTAGCGGCAGGATTAGAACGATTTCAACAAACCATTGCCGAAAATGCAACAAGTGATGTTGATCATTTGCCAGAAGTCCTGATTGATCACCTACAAGGGAAAAGCCCGTTACCAAAGGGAGAAAAAGTACCTCAAGATATTGAAAAAATCTGGCAAGTGACCAAACAATACCAACGCAGCTATACTCCCGATGTGGCCGCTGGTCTGCTCAGATTTCAACAAACATTGGCCGAACTTGAGACGCATTCTACTGACCAATCTTTCTCTGAATTAATTATCAAGCGTTTGAGCAATCATATCTCAGATGCGGAAAATGCAAGGCTAGACCAATGGCTGGCCGAAAGTCCCGAAAACTATCAACTGTTTGAGGAATTGGCTCAAGTATGGGACAGTACCGAAAAATACCAGGAAAGTTATGAGCCAGATGTTGCCGCCGGATTGGCCAGGTTTCAACAATCGCTGACTGATGAACTCCCAGCGAGCCCAAGTCCAAAATCAGAAACCCCAGTAAAACCAATCGGTAAACGCCCAAGACGTTCTTTCAATACCCTTGGCATTGCGGCAGCGGTTGCATTGTTGTTAGTTGCGGGTTATTTGGTATTGTTCAATGGTTCTTCTATGGTTGAAGTAAAAACGGCCAATACTTCTAAGGTGGTCACCCTACCAGATGGTAGCAAGGTCACGCTCAACAAAAATAGTGTGCTGACTTACAACAAAAAGTTTGAAAACAGAGTAGTAAAATTCAAAGGGGAAGCTTTTTTTGAGGTAACAAAGCAAAATGGTCAATCTTTCTCAATTTTGAGCAACGACGTCAAAACTGAAGTATTGGGAACCTCTTTTAATGTGAAAGCTTCTGACAAAACCAAGGGCGTAGAGGTAACCGTAGTGACTGGTAAAGTAGCGGTATCGTTGGAAAAAGAAACTACTAAAAAGGTGGTATTGGTACCAGGAGATAAGGCTATTTATGAACAGAAGCAAGCAGAGATTACCAAAGAAAAGAATACCAATAAAAACTTCTTGGCTTGGAAAACCCATCGTCTGACCTATGATAACAACTATCTTAGAGAGGTTTTGCCGGAGTTGGAACGGTATTATCAAGTAAAGATTGAAGCGCAAAACAAGACGTTGTTGAACTGCCTGTTTACTGGTAATTTTAATAATATTACGCTCAAAGAGGTGTTGAATATTATCGAGTATAGTTTGGATGCTTCTTATGAAAAATTAGGGGATAAATATATTATAAAAGGAAAAGGTTGTGAATAACCTTTTTTGATATACATATTCAGTTTCTTAAGGACACCCCGCTTTGCGGGGTTTGTGTTTTTAGACAAAACCGCTTAG
>CALDJV010001164.1 GCA_937899305.1 uncultured Cytophagaceae bacterium | reverse complement strand
CCACAGTCGACGGTCCATAGTCCATCGTTTTTCATTGTTTCGTGCAACCATTTAGCAATACAACAATGAGCCGCAGGCGAAACCTTTAGTCTTGAGCGAAGCCGAAGGAACTGGCCATTGAACAATAGAAACTGACGATTAATTTCTCTGAAATATTTTTTTCATAACCAATTTATTTAAAGCTTTGTTGAACGATTGAGTTGAGCAAAGCTTTTTTGCTTAAGATCTTGAAAGTTTTGAATATTTATAAGTCAAAAAATCAGGGGTGATATGAAAAAAATGACCCAATATATAGTTTTTATCAGTGGGATGTTATTGTTGGGGGCCTGCAGTAAATCCTCCGAAGCTTTTTTGGAAAAAGGGCGTACTTTTATGACTCAAGGTAATTTTAAAGAAGCCTTGCGTTATTTTAACTGGGCGGTAGAGCGAGATTCCAAAAATCAGCCGGCGTTCAATGCCCGAGGAGCGGCCTATTTCAATTTAGAAGATTACGACAATGCCTTGTTGGATTTTAACCAGGCAATCAAGTTGAATAACCAGGATTATAAGGCCTTTTTGAATCGGGGAAATGTAAAAAGAGAAACCAACGATGTAAAAGGTGCGCTGGCCGATTATAGTGAAGCCATCAAGCTGAACGGGGATGTGACCGATGCTTATTTGAACCGTGGGGTGGTCAATGCCCAATTACAATTACAAGAAGCAGCCTTGCGAGATTTTAATGAAGTAATCAAGCGGACTAAGAAAAATAAAAATGCGTATTTCAATCGAGGCAACATTTTGTACAATCAGAAGAAATACGCGGAAGCCATCGCCGATTTTAGAGCTTGTATTGCACTAGATGCCCGCTTTTCGAAAGCATTGTTTGCTTTGGGAATGGCCGAACTATTGACGGATAAAAGAAACGATGGGTGTGCGCATTTGCAACAAGCTGCAAACCTCAATCATCCTCAGGCTGATGGTAAAGTAGCCGAGTATTGTAAATAAAGTGCTGTTGTATTACTAAATAGCTTAGTATTGGTAGTAGAACATTGAAATCATAGGACCATAGTTTGAAGCATGAAAGTTTCTGGATTTAGTTTTGTTCGCAATGCGGTAAAATTAGACTATCCCATTGTAGAGGCCATTACGTCGGTATTGCCTATTTGCGATGAATTTGTGATTGCAGTCGGAGATTCTGAAGATAATACCCTCGAGCTCATCAAGTCTATAAATTCGCCCAAGATAAAAATCATAGAAACCGTGTGGGACGATCGCTTGCGAGAAGGAGGTAGGGTATTGGCCGTGGAAACTGACAAGGCATTTGCTGAGGTGGCCGATGATTCTGATTGGGCTTTTTACATTCAGGGCGACGAAGTGATCCACGAAAAATACCTGGATACGGTAAAGCAAGCCATGCAGGCCCACAAAGACAATCCTAAAGTAGATGGGTTGTTACTCAAGTACAAGCATTTCTATGGCTCATATGACTATGTGGCTGACTCTAGGGTTTGGTATCGACGAGAAATCCGGGTAGTACGCAAGCGTTCCGATATTTTTGCTTACCGCGATGCCCAAGGGTTTAGAAAAAAGCCCAACGATAAACTCCGGGTAAAATTCATTGATGCTTACATTTACCATTATGGTTGGGTACGTGAACCCGACAAGCAACAAGCCAAGCAACGGGCTTTTCACAGCTTGTGGAAAAGCGACGAAGAGGTGCAGGAGTTTGTGGGCAATGCCAGTGAATTTGACTATTCTGAAATAGATTCGTTGGCTTTGTTTCAAGAAACCCATCCCAAGGTAATGCAACCCCGCATCGACCGCATGAACTGGAAGTTTGACCACGATTTATCCAAAAAGAATTACTCTCCTCGAATTGCCTTCCTCACTTTGGTAGAAAAACTTACTGGATGGCGCATTGGCGAATATCGTAATTATAAGATTGTGTAATGATTTGCGCTTACGCTAGTAAATGGCATTTAGAGTAAGTTTTCTTGGTTTGGTATAAGTTGGGCACAAGCCGGGAGGCTTGCGCCAGCAAGAAGCGGTTTGGATTGTAGGGCACCTGAAACCAAATTATTGCTTACGTTCCAACACCATGTGGTAACCTTGATTGTCGATGAGCACCATTTTTTGATCAGTAAAATATACAATTTTAGATGGATTGATCTGGTCGTCGTTTGTGAAGGTAATGCTGTTTTTGTCGCCCAATTTCCACGTACCTTTTTGTTCGTTTTTCATCAATGATGTAAGTTTACATTGGCCATCAGCCGCAAAAGTGTAAGTAAACCCAAGTTGCAAAGCTTGTTTTCTGATCCCTATAGCGATTAAATTCCAATCACCTACAATTTTATCATGAATAGCGGATACTTTGTTTGTCTTTTCCAGATCACTCAAAATTGAATTTAGAGATAAAAACTCTAACTGCCCACCTTCTTTGGACTTCATCACAAAACGGTGCTTGTCAAGGGAGGCCAACTCGATGGTTTTACCTTTACCACCTTCGCTATAAAGAATGATTTTATTGCCTTCGAGTTTCCATTTTTGGGTAATTTTGGCTTTAGACGAAGAGAATTCAGTATAGGTATAAGTGCCATCGGCTTTAAAGGTTCTGATAGGACTCACGAGGCCAATGGTTCCCATTTCGGATCTAAAGTCCATTTTTCTCCCGCCATATGCTGCGGTTGCCTTCATCATTTTAGGAATGTCTACTTGCCAGGAACCAATCAAATCTTTTCGGTTGAACTGTTGGGCTCGAGATTGGGATAATAACCCAATGGAGCACCAAATCGTAAGGGTAAGGATTAATTTTGCTTTCATATGCTTCAATAAGTTTGATAATATATTATGTACATTGTGGTTGACACTGCCAGTACGGATATTATGGATAACGCCCAACATCGTCATGATAATGCAGAGTAGGGAGCTATTTTTAGTGAATTCGTTTGAGCAAACTGAATGTTTCTTTATCCTTGATAATCATCTCATTTTTACTCAGGTAAACTACTTTTCTTTTGGAAGCCCGCGATTGATTGCTTGCATTTTTGATGAACTGTAGGGTGTTTTTATCAAGTATCTTCCAGGTTTCAGTCAAGCCCTCTCCAATAAAGTTATTCCCTAAAATCGTTTTGTATTCCGCGAAACCATCTTTTTTGAAATTTCTAGTAAAACCAAGCAAAGTAACATCATTTTCTTGACTGGTAGCGACTACTTTCCAAAGGCCAGTCACCTTTTGAGGAGTCAGGTTTACTTCGTTTCGTTGTTTAAACTTTTCGATGATGGGTTTTATAGGTACCATAAAAGCTTTGATCCCTGGTGATTTGGGAACTAAGAATACGAGGCTTTGTGGAGTAAGTTTCACTAGTTTTACTTCCTCTTTATTCACTGAATGCATTCCTTCCACCGCCGCTCGTGTAGTGATTGTAGTATATAACTTACCATCTTTTAATTTCCAAGTACCATTAAATGTCTGTCTGGATGGTGAGAAAGTATAGGGTACTCGCTTGTACGAGCCATCGGCAAGAAAAACAAAGCGAACATTGAAAAACTGGATATCTTTTAGTTCTTGTCTAAGGCTGGTTTTAGTTTTTCGTTCACGATCGTCTTGTTTGATCATTTTCTCTACGTCAAACTGCCAAGCGCCGATCAAGTCTTTTTCGTTGAATTGGGCCTGGGTTGCCGAAAAAAAAACGACGAGAAGACTGATAGGAAGGAGTAGGGGCAGCAAGAATTTTGCTTTCATATGCTTCAATAAGTTTGATAAACAAGGCTCAAGGTACAAAAAACCTTGGTACTGGAACCAAGGC
>CALDJV010001163.1 GCA_937899305.1 uncultured Cytophagaceae bacterium | reverse complement strand
CTCTGAGGTTTAGCTTTGAGTAATTTCACTAAAATCTCGACACTTATTTTGAAAGTGTTATTAAGTACGTTTTTTGGAACGCTGCAATATCAAAATTACCACACTCCACAAAACATTTCCAAACAAAAGTAATACTAAAAAATGCCTTAGGCTACTCTTTTGCATATCAAAAGGCGAAAAAGCAGGCATCAAAATGAGGTAGTTTTTTTCTCGAGTCAATTGAGGGTTGACTGATTTTACTGCGCCTTTGAAGGTAAAGTCATTGGGGTAGTTTACAAAAAAGGCTGGTTTTTCTTTGAGTCGCTTCTGAAACATTTCTTTGTAGTTGGGTTCGATTCCAATGTAATGCTTCCCAATAAATACAGTTGGTTTTTGATTGGGATTATTGGAATCTATGAGAGGAGCCACAAAATAATGAAAGGTTCCTTTTTTGGGGTCAGATTTTTCTACAATGGAGTCTTTTCTGAGCTCGTAGCCCAATTTGACTTGTTCGATATTAAAGTCTTTGAAACGAAAATAGTCGTATTGATTTTTGACTTTACTGGCATTGGCTATCTCGAGTGGTTCAGAGATACGGGCATTGATGACATCGTTGTAGTTGCGGTAATAAAAACGAAGAATGATCACAAAAAAGATAGACCAGAAAAAAGCAAACACTCCTGCCCGATTGGTGGTATACTTATTAGTCATACTACTCAGTAAGGCGCCTCCCGCCAAAACCAAAATCAAAAACACAGGCCAAGACCAAATTACGGATATTTCACGGGAGAATAATTCGGACAAGTAAACCACTGATAATATCACAACATTGAACAATACCGTTATGATTAAAAAACCTACAATTTTCTTTTGCATATCTTTTTCTATACTTAAACTTCTCTCAACTTTGGGCATTTTAACTGGTCTTCGTCCAAACCAGTTTCACGCTAAACTGTCCCAAAAGTAATACATTTTGTAGGATAATTGATTGTAGGGGAAAGATGTTTTACTTTATTACAAAGACTTACCTAAGCTGCTTCCTGTTTTATAATACTCGTTTACTTTTTTAGTATTTTTGTACATAAACTCGTCAACTCCATGGAAATCAAAAAACTCTCCTCTATCCATATTGATCTATTTATTGAGCTCATTGACCTATTCGAGGTAGTGTTTGAAATGGAAGACTTTCAGATGCCACCCCAAGCCTATTTGAAAAATCTATTGGCAAAGCCTAATTTTATAGTACTGGTGGCGTTGAAAAACGATCAAGTCATCGCAGGATTGACTATTTATACGCTAGAACAATACTACACTACTAAACCATTGGCTTATATTTATGATTTGGCAGTGCAAACCTCATGGCAAAGGCAAGGTATTGGTCAACAACTCATCAAAACGGCCAAGGAATACTGTAAAAATTTAGGCTACGAAGAAGTATTTGTACAGGCCGATAAGGCAGATAATTATGCGTTGGATTTTTATCGCAAGACACAACCTACCGAGGAAGAAGAAGTCAGTCATTTTTATTACCGTCTGAAGTCTTGATACCTTACTTAAATTTATATAATTAATTTAACCTACATCTCATGAAAAAACACCTTATCATTGGATTGGCTTGGTTGGTAAGTTGTGGGAACCCAACACCACCCAAGCAAAGTAGTGATGCCCCACTGCAAAGCAAGCCTACGCTCCCACAAACCGCGAAAGTTCAAAAACCCAAGGCTGATACCATGACTGTAGACACTTCAGCCATTGCCCAACTGCCCCCTAATGGCTTGTTTCCGTTTGAGGGAGCCAAAGAAGCGACTTTGAACAGCCAAGAACTACAACAAATTGAAGCAATTCTTTTTTTGGCAGTACGTACCTACAATGCAAGAAGAGCAAAACAGTTTGCCAAACACAAACAAAAGTACCCCAATGATACTTTAGATAAACAGCAATTTTTGATTGATCTTGCCCAGTACAAACGTCAATATGTAGCTGTGATCAACCAACAAGGGCAGAAAGAGGTTTGGGTAAATTGCTTTTGTTCGGTTAACTTTGACTGGAAACAAGAAATCGTAAAAGTGTTGGATGGTGGTAAATGTTTCTTTCATCTTAACATCAACCTTACTCAAGAAAAATATTATGATTTTGCCATCAATGGCCCCGTTTAATCTACTAACCCAAAATGCTGTTGTCATCTCATGATCATTTGTTTTGAAGGCCCTAGTGCAGTCGGTAAAACTACGCTGAGCCAATCATTATTTCCTGACTTTCAACCTATTCCAGAAGTCAACCAATTATTTAGTCGTCCAATAGATGCACCAAAACTATGGTATTTTCAGAAACAGGTAGAACGGTACCAAATGGCTCGTAAAGCTACCCGAGACGTTATTTTAGATGGTGATATTTTCCAGCCTCTGTGGTACAATTGGGTGTATGACTATCCTCCAGAATTTCCTTCCAAAATGGAAACGACTCGTTTTTATCAAAGCAATATTGAACAGCAAACGATGGCCTTTCCAGACTTGTACTTTATTTTTAATGTCTCGGAGGAACAATTACGTCAGCGTAAACAGGCCGATGCTACACGAACCCGTAGACATTTCGAGCATCATTTACAACTCATCGCGCCTCAACAAAGGTATTTTCGGTATCTAAAGAAACTAGGCTTTGCCGTAGAATTTATTGAGTACAACGATTTTGACACCACTCGCCATAAAATCTTGGAAACCATTGCTTCGCACCAAACCGCAGCAAGATCGGATTTAGACAATTTCCATAAAATTGTTGATTGGTTGACAAAATCACTGCCCAATGATGTCCATACTAACTAAGGAGGGGAATAATCTAAAAGTGAGTAGATATATGTGATAAAATGTAATCACACAAGCAAAAAAGATTGTAAAAACAGGGGTGATGCAACTACCCATTTTACTCAAGTTGATCTATTTTGGCTTTGGTCAAACCAGTGACTTTGATAATGTTATCAATGGAAAAACCTGCTTTTTTCATGTTGAGGGCGGTTTCAAAAATCCCTTCTTGTCGTCCCTCTTGGTACAAAGGGTCTTTTTTAATATCGTAAGTAATGGGCATATCTTTCAAGGTTTATAGCGAGTAGGCATTTATGATAAAATATAATCACACAAGCAAAAAAGGATTGTAAAAACAGGGGTGATGCAACTACCCATTTTACTCAAGTTGATCAATTTGAGCTTTGGTCAAACCAGTGACTTTGATAATGTCATCAATGGAAAAACCTGCTTTTTTCATGTTGAGGGCGGTTTCAAAAATCCCTTCTTGTCTTCCCTCTTGCTTGCCTTCTTGTCGTCCCTCTTGGTACAAAGGATCTTTTTTAATATCGTAAGTAATGGGCATATCTTTCAAGGTTTGTTCAGTAATTAAAGTTAAATTTCGTAGTCTGGCCAATGTCAACAACTGATACGTATATTTTTCTAACGCTGCTGAGGAGCCAATTAGTTTTTGAAGCCGCTCAATTATTTGTATTAATATTTTTGGGGCATCTTCTTGACCAAAGTTACTCAAAATCGTTAAAATAACCTCCTCAGGGTTATTGGCTTGAAGTAAGGTTTCAGGGTCAAAGTTACGCAACTCTATGAGCGAATACCCAGTAAAAACCTGCTTAGGGGGTAATTTAGTTTCCATCTGTGAAGGCGCTTGCCCCAGATAAATAACAAATTGGGCTATGGGAACCCTCATTTTCTGTTTTTGTAAATACTCGCTAATCAGATTATGATAGGTTTGCATACGAACAAGCATCTTGGGGTCATCTTGACTCTGAAATTCTAAATGTACCACCACTTGCTCTCCTTGCGTAGTGGTCACTTTTTGGACAAAATCAGGGATTCGCTCAAGGGTTTTTGGAAAATGTTCCTTGAGTTGCTCAGTCTTAGCTACCTCAATATTCAGGTGTTGTTTACACAAACTAGGAAAAATAGCTAGTATATTTTCTTTAATTAAACGATCGTAGTCATTGGCCATAGGAGGCTGAATATATAAAATCAATCGTTTACTTCCAACCAAAAACTTTCTTGTTAGTGTGAGAAGCCCCCCAGGTTTTATAAGTCAAGTGTTGCTTTCGCCATTGGCCAATCCCACTACTGCCCAATATACCCCTCGTACCACTTCGGTCATTTTGTCAAAGTCGAGGGTATCAATGGTATCGGTAGGCTCGTGATAGTTGGGGTTACGATAAAACGAAGTATTGTTGATCATTACTGCAGGGTAGCCCTGATCCCAATAACTGGCATGGTCAGAAAAAGTAATCCCAGTCACACTTCGGGGAGCCGCAATGGATTGTACATCTATCTGAGCTACAGCTTGCATGCTTGTCTTTACTTCTTGTACCAAGCTTTCTTCTCCCATTTGGCCCACCACCACAATAAAGTTGCCTACACTGGGGTATATTTCAGCCAATTGTGGCAAAGGAAATTGTTGTGAATTGGGTTCATCACTGAAATACCCAATCATTTCCAGGCAAATCATGGCTTTTACATCTACCTTGGCTTTGGCCAACGAACTCGCGTGAATAGCACTTCCTTGTAAAGGGGTTTGAAAATAGGGCGGTTCTTCCAGTGAAAACGCCACCAAATCTACCCGACAGTTGAGGGTTGGTTTTAATTGGTGGATCAAACGACCTACCTCTAACAACCCAGCTACCGCACTGGCATTGTCATCGGCTCCAGGCTGTTCGCCACACACATCATAGTGGGCTCCTAGTACAACTGTCACCGGATGAGTAGGGTTAAAAGAAGCAATTACATTTTTGTAAATGTTGTCATCGGCTAGATACTCTTGCACTTGAGTTTCGCAGTCCCATTGTGTAAACTCATCATGAATATAATCGGCAATCGCATTCAACGACTCCAGATTGAGGTAATTTCGAGGTGGATCGATGGACGTAAGTTTTTCTACATCAGCGTATAGACGCTCCTTATTTACTGGGATAGTTATTTGGCTCATTTTTCACTAATTTTTTAACAAGGAAGTAATCAGAAAACATTTTTTATTTGATACTCGAACAAATATGGTTTTAATAACCGTATTCAGAAAATTGGGTAAAGCCTATGACTATCACAGCTATTCCAGCGATGCCCAACAAAATGGCCCCAATCAAGTACCCCAGAGATGCATTTTCCGCTCCCTGAATTAGCTCTTGCTCTGATTTGGTAGACACAATATATTCTACATCACTGTCTTTGGAAGGCTTGGCAATGGTAAGTTCACCACTATCTTCTACGGCTTGACCTAGTACATACAATTGGGCCTGATGTGGTATCATGTCTTCTATGTAACGATAACCTTTGGTAGTACCACGCCTTCCGCCAAACCACGAAGATGATTCTCGATATGGCTCAAAAGTATTTACTGTTCTAATGGTGTGTTTGGTGGCTCCTTTTATATTGATTTTTATTTGCCCTTCGCTATCGTCCTGCAAATAAAAAGGCACATAATGAGTATTGTCTGATACC
>CALDJV010001162.1 GCA_937899305.1 uncultured Cytophagaceae bacterium | reverse complement strand
TTATATCCTAAATTTTAAGCGAGTTTCTTTTTTTATTTCTGTATGGTTTCAAAATCAATTATAAAGAATTGCACGAAGATTTACGTCTAACGGCCGAAGACTTGGACAGTCAATTGACTCGTTATAGTTTGCTTTATCCTCAAAATATCATCCATCGTCTGAATCGAGTTAGAGCATTTTTCATGTTTTTTGTATTGTTGTTTGGGGCATATCGTTACATTGGAGGAATCAAGCTGAAAATTCATTCCTGGAGTTTATTAACCGTAGGTCTGGTAGGCATGGTACTCATCATTCATTTGGCTAGACTAGATCGGGTGACCAAACAAGGCAAAACCTATTTGATGACACTAAAAAAGCGTTACCACAAACCCAAGGGGAGCATAAGTGACCAGCATCAATTGGTAAAGGTAAGTTTATTGAAAGACAACAAACAAGCCATCACCACGATTCAAGATTTATTAAAAGAAAAAGATAGACCGAGAAAGGAAAAGAGAAGCATCAGATTGAATGATAATTTGGGCTTCAGTACGCCACCAAATGCACAATTAGAGACATAATATTACATGAAGTATCCAAGTGGGGTTGTATTACGTAATTTGCAGTATAACTTTTTTATTTACTCACAATGAATATGAAATCATTACACTATACCACAGGGATACTTTTATGTGTGTTTTTTTTGACTGCATGTAGCAAATCATCAGACGAAGTAACCCCCGATACAGGTAGCTTAGAAGTGAATCTAGACAAGACAAAGATTTTATCATTGGTCAATGCAGCGCGCACTCAAGCGACGGTTTGTGGGAGCAAAACCAAAGATCCAGTAGCGGCCATAGAGTGGAGTGACGAGCTGGCCAAGGCAGCCTTGGATCACAGCAATGACATGCAGGCCCAAAATTACTTTAGTCATACAGGCAAAGATGGGTCCTCTTTTAGCCAACGTATCAGGGCCACTGGATACGCTGGATCACCCGTAGGAGAAAACATTGCACTGGGTTATCGCGATGAGGAAGCTGTCATTCAAGGGTGGTTAGAAAGTACTGGGCATTGCAACAATATTATGAATGGAAACGCCAACCAGATCGGGATTGCCCGTTCAGCAGAAGGCAATTACTGGACCATGGTACTGGGCCGTAAAAAGGAATAGTGTCTTTTGCATTTTTCTACATAAAACTCAAAAGTTTTTCTTAATTTCAAAAGCCATAGTGTAGACTTGCACTATGGCTTTTGAGGTTAACAAATCACTATTAGAAGAATGATGGGAAATGCTGATTTATATTTTTTGGGCGATTTGCACGGTAATTTTAAAGCTCTGAAGCAATTAATCAAAAAACAAAAATTAACGAAGGCCTATATAATTCAGGTAGGTGATTTTGGGGTAGGGTATCAATGTTTTTTAGACGATCTGGCCGCCATAGAAAAGCTCAATAGAGTATTGGAGAAAGCCCATATTTATTTGTATGTTTTGCGAGGCAATCACGATAATCCAGATTATTTCGAAACGACGTTTCCTGGACCTTTAGATCAGAGCAATATTAATTTTGTGCCAGATTATAGTGTTTTGAAAATCAACAAAACGAGAATTTTGTTGGTAGGAGGGGCTACTTCCATTGATCGTAAGGAGCAAGAGGATGGAGTAAATTATTGGGAGGAAGAAGTCTTGAATTACAATGAAGGAAAACTAAGAAGAATGCGCAACATTGATGTGGTGGTGACACATAGTGCCCCTGATTTTGCTCCTCCTTATCATTTTAGCGAGTTGGTCAAATCTTTTGCCCAAAATGATGCTACTTTGCTTGACGATTTACGCGAGGAGCGTGCCTCGCTAAGCAAAATGTATGCTTGTCTCAAGCAAGAACCGTCTAACAAACTAAGTCATTGGTTCTATGGTCATTTTCATAGTCCCAATCAGATGCGTCACGAAGATACCGAGATGGTACTGGTAGGGGCAAATGAGTTGGTGAAGTTTTAGTTCTAGTTGGTAGTTTTGTTTATTTAGTCCACAGTCGACGGTCCATAGTCGACAGTAGCGCAAAGCGGTACAAATAAATCATCGTCTCGCGGAACCCGAAGTCCTGAGTGTAGCCGAAGGAACTAACAATAGAACTTAATCATCGCCTCGCGCAGCCATTTA
>CALDJV010001161.1 GCA_937899305.1 uncultured Cytophagaceae bacterium | reverse complement strand
AGGATGCCCATGAACTGATTAGGATTTATGCACAAGCTGATGGTAAAAAAAACGCAGAAGATTTGATAACTATATTAAAGGAAGATGAGAACAAGTCAGTTCATGAGTTTTTAAATAATCCATTACTTGTATCCTTATTGTATGCAGCTTTTGATTATGGAAGAGAAGTGCCTTTGGAGAAAGCCCAATTTTACAGTCTGGTATTTGATGCTTTATTTCATCGACATGACTTAACAAAGGAGGGGTATTTTAAGCGCAAAAAGTATTCAGGTTTACATAAAGATAATTTTGAGAAAATTTTGCGAGGTATTGGTTATATCACGTTTAAGGAAGGAATTTTAGAATCTAATAAATATGAGTTGATTTCGTTCATAGAACGAGCTAAGGAATTTTATAAGTTGGAGTTTAATCCAAGCGATTTTTTTGAAGATTTAATTAGAACGGTTCCTTTATTTCAAAAAGATGGAAATTACTATAAATGGAGCCATAAATCTTTACAAGACTATTTTGCCGCAAAGTTTGTAGTATCAGATATTGGAGATAGAAAGATAGAATTACTTAATGATTATTATTTGAAAGATGATAATATTCAACATATTAATTTTTTTGATTTGGTGTATTATTTGGACTACAAAGCATTTAGAAATACTATTATTAAAAGTTTTATTCAACAAATTGTTAATGCCTGTGATGGTTTTACTAAATCTCATGAGGGTGCTCCTGAATTATTACAACAAATATTCAGCGAAACTTATTTTGAAGATCAATTTATAGGTAGTGAATATCAAACTGTTTTAGCTCTGGAACAAGGTAAGATACCTAAGAAATTTAGAGATAAGGATAGTTTCTCTGAATATATGTTAGAACGATATAACTTTGATAGAATAATATTTTCCCAGAGTAAGGTGAAGTTTAGGGTTAATATTGAAATCTTTTATGGTGAAAATATCGAGTATACAAATGATAGATTTTTCTTCTATTTTTTATCAAATAAAATAAATGATTTCTTTAATGTAACAAAAGAAGATGCATATCGAGAGCTTAATTTAAGTAAAAGGTTTTGCCTGTTACTTCTAACAAGAATTAAAGACTCTGAACAAGGTTATGTACTGATACCTCACACAAACTTACCTGATTGGATTACTCCGAATTACTATGCAGATTATTTATCAATAGTAAGATATACATTGGGTAAGCGATTGAAAGTAATTAATATAGATAAATGCCAAGCCCTTCTCAACCAGATAGAAGAAGAGAAAAATACAGAGGCTACAAATGAAGATTTTTTATAAAAAAATAAAACCATGAACAACCCACCCATCAAATTTTATTCAGTAGCCGAAGCTTATGGCGAGTTTTCCAATTTTGCCCCTTACCCGATCAAGCTCAAGGGCAAGACCTGGCCTACCAGCGAGCATTATTTTCAGGCTCAGAAGTTTGTTGGAACGAACCACGAAGATAAAATTCGAAAAGCGGCCAGCCCAATGAAAGCGGCTGAGCTGGGGCGTACTCGCAAAGTGCGCATTCGGGCCAATTGGGATCATATGAAAGACAACGTAATGCTTGAGGCAGTGAGGGCCAAGTTTGCCCAACACGCTGATTTACAGACATTATTATTAGAAACGGGCGAAGCAATCATCATTGAGCATACCGAAAACGATGCCTATTGGGGCGATGGGGGAGATGGCAAAGGTAAAAATCGCCTAGGTAAAATCTTAATGAAAGTACGAGAAGAGTTGCGTAAATAATACAATTTTGAATTGAATTAATACCAATATGCCTTGGATTTGTATCATCAAGCGGTATTTTTGGTAACGCTTTCAAAATAAGTGTCCGGTTTGGTCATATGCATGAGTTGTTGGGGCTCAGAGTTCCTTACAGGATAAATTTTGCAGTAATAGCAGCGCTATTGCGAAAAAAATAACGAAGCCTAGCAGCTCAGGCAGTAGAGAAAAATAGACAGTTATTGCGAACGCGTTACTTAGTAAACCAATCTCCAAAATATGTTTGTAGGTCATTATGCCGCGGCCTTTGCCCTCAAGGCCAAAGAAAAAAATGCGTCTCTTGGAATGCTCTTCATTGCAGTCCAATTTGTAGACATACTATTCTTCCCTTTCGTAGTGATCGGGGTTGAGCGACTCAAGTTCGTCCCTAGTTTTACTGAAGTAAACAATTTCAATCTAGAGTATTATCCCTTTACCCATGGATTATTGGGTTCGTTGTTTTGGGCAACTTTGTTTTATGTGGTGTATCGTTTTGTAGTAGTAAGAAAACATCCTACAAGAAACAAAATTTCCTGGATCATGGCTTTGGGGGTATTGTCTCATTGGTTTGCCGACCTCATTGTACATACTCCTGATTTGCCTTTAGTGAGTGGAACGCCCAAGTTTGGTTTTGGTTTATGGAAGAGCAAAGTGCTTACCTTTGCAGTAGAGGCCTTCCTCTTGGGTTTATCGGCGTTTTATTACCTATGGCACACCCAAGCCAAATCGGCTTTTGGTAAATATCCCGTGATGATATTCACTGGTTTTTTATTGCTGATCAACTATCTCAATATGTTTGTATTGCTCGCCAACGAGGACATCAACGCTTTGACCATTTCTGCATTGTTTTTCTATTTCCTATTTGCACTCATTGCTTACTTTGTAGAGAAATCACGTTTCTAGTGAGTTTGGGTTCACCCTGAGTGGAAAGCAACCAAGGAAAAGGTGAGATAATGAGACCAGAGATTTTAGGAATCCATTTTTTGAGCCAATATTGGTATTGCAAGGCCCTTGTTCTTTGTCCGAGACAAGGGCTTTTTTTTGATGTATTCCAAAAAAGTATCAGTCTATTCCAAAACGGTATTACCCCAAACCATATATTGATTGAACTTACTGTATTATTGTATCAAGTTTCGTTGAGAAACACCAAAAAGCGTAAAATAAACTTTCAGGAATTGTAGATCAAACTATCTTGGGTGTGCTCTTATTTTTAGAGTCACCCATTTTTTTGTGATTGACTCAACGGATGGTTCCCTGATGTTGTTAATAAAAACTTAAATAAAGATAGACTCCTCTAAAAAAAATACCAACAATGCCTTGAATTGCTTTTTGAGGCCTTAACTTGAGGTTTTTCTGTAATACCTTGATAAACCACTCGAGATATGAAATACACCCACCGTTTATTCGTGATTTTACTGTTATTGGGGGCACATCTTGGCCAGGCCCAGATTCAATACCCTACCACAAAAAAAGTGGACCATACAGATACTTATTTTGGTACCAAAGTGCCTGATCCTTATCGCTGGATGGAGGCCTCAGATGGGCCCCAAGTGAAGGCTTGGGTCAAAGCCCAAAACAAAGTAACTTTTGATTATCTCAACAAAATAAAGTTTCGAGATAAACTCAAAAAACGAATTGGCCAATTGTGGAACTACAAGAAAGTAGGGACTCCTTTCAAAGAAGGAAATTATTATTACTATTATGCCAACAGTGGTCTGCAAAACCAATATGTATTATATCGTAAGAAATCGTTGAATAGCAAAGATGCGGAAGTGTTTTTGGATCCCAACAAGTTTTCTAAAGATGGTACGGTATCTATGGCCGGGATGAGTTTTACCAAAGATGGGAAGTTGGTAGCGTATTTGACCTCTACAGGGGGCGCCGATTTTAGAGACATTTATGTGATGGATGCCGAAACCAAGAAGCTGCGCAAAGACAAAATATCTTTTGCCAAATTTACTGGAGTTTCCTGGAAAGGCAGCGAAGGTTTTTATTACAGTACGTATGGGCAACCCAAAAAAGGCGAAGATTATCTGACCAAGAAAACCCAGCTCCATATGGTATATTACCACAAGTTAGGAACTCCTCAGAGCCAGGACAAGCTCATTTTTGGCGGGGAAAAAATGCCTCGTCGCTATATTGGAGCCGGTGTGACCGAAGATGGTACTTTATTGGTGATTTCGGCATCTCAGAGTACCTCGGGTAATGAGTTATATATCAAAGATTTGACCAAGCCCAACAGCAAGATTGTGACGGTAACCAAAGACCTCTCAAAAAATTATTGGATAGTGACCAAGGAAAAAAACAAGCTTTATTTGTATACCAACCTCAATGCACCCAATGGAAGATTGGTTGTGACCGATGTGAGCAATCCAACCCCAGAAAACTGGAAAGATGTTATCCCTGAGACCAAGAATACCCTGTCGATCAGTTCGGCTGGAGGATATTTATTTGCCAGCTACTTGGTAGATGTCAAAACCCAAGTCATGCAATATACCATGGATGGCAAGTTGGTGCGCAAAGTAAAACTACCTGGAATTGGTACTGCTCGCGGTTTTGGAGGAAAACGCAAGGCCAAATCGTTCTACTATTCGTTTACTTCTTTCAACTACCCAAGTACCGCTTTTAGCTATAACATTGCTACTGGAAAGTCTACCTTGTATCGCAAACCCAACATTGATTTCAATTCTGAAAACTACGTGACCAAACAAGTTTTTTATAAAAGTAAAGATGGTACCAAGGTACCTATGTTTATTGTTCACAAAAAAGGCTTGAAACTCAATGGTAAAAACCCAACTTATTTGTACGGTTATGGTGGGTTCAATGTAAGCCTGCGACCTGGCTTTAGCGTGAGTCGTTTGATTTGGTTGGAATTAGGGGGAATCTATGCCCAACCCAACTTGCGTGGAGGTGGAGAGTATGGCGCCAAATGGCACAAAGCGGGTACCAAAATGCAAAAACAAAATGTATTTGATGATTTTATTGCTGCGGCGGAGTACCTCATCAAAGAAAAATATACTTCATCCGACTATTTGGCCGTTGCGGGAGGTTCTAATGGAGGACTATTGGTAGGAGCTACCATGACCCAACGTCCTAAACTGATGAAAGTGGCCTTGCCTGCGGTAGGAGTATTAGATATGTTGCGTTACCACAAGTTTACCGCTGGTGCAGGATGGGCTTACGATTATGGTACTGCCGATGATTCTAAAAAAATGTTCAATTACTTGAAAGGGTACTCTCCACTGCATAATTTGAAAAAAGGAGTCACCTACCCCGCTACCATGGTCACCACGGCTGACCATGACGACCGAGTGGTACCTGCACATTCGTTTAAGTTTGCTGCTACCTTGCAAGAAATGCATCGAGGTAAAAACCCCGTATTGATTCGTATCGAGAGCGATGCGGGCCACGGCAGTGGTACTCCTACTTCCAAAATTATTGAGCAATTGGCTGATGTTTACTCATTTGTATTTTACAATATGGGCATTGATCCTTACAACGAAAATAAATCGGAGAAGTAGATAATCGAGATACAAGATCTGATGTATTTATGACCAAATCCCCTTCAATGCGTGAAGCATTGAAGGGGATTTTTGATTGGTATAATGAATTTTTTTTGTGACAAATGACCCATTTCTTACTGCTTTCCGGTGTATAAAAATGAAAACCACATACACCTAGTGCCCAAAGCACCCTATCAAAAATAAGCAATGAAAGCGAGTCAAGAATCAGATGCTACTCAGGAAGCATCGTCAAAACCACAGCTGAACGTTAAAAAACCGCAAGCAAATCGCAAAACAGGCAAGTCAAGGTATCCTGCTCGACATGTACCTATTCAGGCCAAACAAAAGCCGGTAAAAGCCAAACAACAAGTCCTCCCGGCGCGACACAAGCCAGTCAACAAAACTCAAGGAAATGGTAGTTCTACCGAAAGCCTCTCGGTAAATCAGACCACCAAACCAACGAGCCAAATGGCCAAGTATGCCCAACAGGCGATCAACCCAAGGAGCCATCAAGTAGCCCAGATGAAATGCGCGGATTGTGCTGAAGGTAAAAAAAGGAGTGAATCCAGAGCAAATACAGGAGAAACTGCCAGAGTAGTACAAAGAAAATCTCCTGAAGCCAACCAATCTGAGGCCGAACAACTGGCGCAAGAATCTTATCCTGAAAGAGTAATAGGGGATGCCAAAGCGTTTTATAAAGATATGAAAGCTTCGGTCAACAAAAAGCTCAATACTAGCTCAGTCGCGCTACTTAACCCTATATTGCCCATAGGACGCGGCATTTCGTTTGACTTCCACGGGGGCGTTACTTGGGGGATTCCTGTACATACTGGAGCGAAGGTTACCTGTGAGCTGAAGCGCTTGGATGCCAAGCGACTTCATTTATTGGTATACAAACAAGGCATACTGGCTGGAGATACCGGAGTAGGGGCCTCGCTGATGATTAGAAAACCAGGCAGCTTTATGGGAGAACATGGCATAGGAGGCGAAGCTGGAATGCATGCCCAAGGGGGAGTGCAAGGTACTCAGGTGGAAGAATACATCCTACCCGTACAAGATTTTTTGGCTTTTGCCGGAAAAGCCTGGGTCAAAACCGCGCTCAATATAGGAACATCACAAATAGGCGTAGCGGTGAATCAAAGCCTCAACAAAAACAGTAACCAATACCTGGTTAGGCAACGGTTTGAGGCTGGAGTATTTGCCCAAGGAAATACGGAGGCAGGCCTTGGGGTAAGGACCGCCACCAATGATTTTCAGAATAAAACCAAGAAAGGGTACGAGTACGGTGGAGCAGTTTGGAATCGTAAGCAAGATAGAAAGCATCAGGGAACAAAGCCACGGTTGGTAGATGGGGACCTGTGGGCGCTTGCAAATCGGTTGGGGCTTTTTGTATCTCAACACATGCGAGGGCAGGTGGTGTTGGGGTTCGAACAAAAAAGAGAAGAAGACAAGACCATTATGTCGCTTTATGGAGAAGGAGAAGTAAGTGCTTTGGTAAAGCTTCCGATTCCTTTTTTGAATCAATTGCTGCAAATGTTGCCTTCGGGAGTAGGAGCGGGGTTTCGGTTAGACTTTGTCCAGCAAAAAGGTAAAAAAGAGTGGAAGGTTCGCCCTACCATATATCAAAAACAGGGGGAAGATCAAAAATATGCGGGAAATGCCAATCAACAAGAGCTTGAATTCAATTTAGACAACTTGATTTCTACTGATGAACTGCTAAAACAAATGCAGCAAGGCAAAGTGAAACCGCTGAAAGCGCTGAACCCTAGAGAGGCCATCGAGGGAATCAAGTTTTCTAACCGAATACTGTTGACTCAGGCAGCAGGAGGGAGGTTAGGTAGCTTTCTGCGTCGTCAGCGAGGGGCTCGTTCTTTGTTAACCGATAAAAATCAAGGCATCTTGAGAAATTCGGGGATTAGTTTGGGCGTCTATCTTGATTTGGAGTTTGAACTAGACAAGGCAGACTTTGATAAAATTACCGAAATATTATCGACAAAAGGCAAAAAAGCGGCAGGGGTGGCCAAAAATGCCCAAAGTTTTAAAGAAGCTTATCAACTCATCAAGAAATTTGCCTTAGATGAGGCCACTTCGCCCGAAACCTGGGCCCTGGTAAAGGAGGTAGGCAAGGTGCTGATGGTGAAAAAGGCATTGCTGCGTTTTCAAGGGAATGTGGGGGTAGGCATTAGTGGCAAACTAGGGGCCGGGGCCAAAGTAAGGGGAGACTTGAGCGTGCAAGGGGGGATGTTTTGCGAGCTAGATTACATCAAAGAAATGAATAAAGGCAAAGCCATGGGGGTGACCCAACTCATGCAGGGGTTGCCCAAAGTATTGGATGACCCTGAAACGCATCTTTCTGATTGCCCACTAGTGGCTAAAGCGGTGGCGGTGTTGAAACGAACCTGGGCAAGCAAAAAAGGCAAGGCAGGGGCCAGTACAAAGAAAACCAAGCGTAGGAAATCGGTAAAAAGATCAAAGCGTGATGACAAGAAACCAGGAAGGGGAGACAAAAAATCTAGGGTACGAGTGACTGGGCAAATACCCAAAGACGTATCACAGACTGATATTTCAGTATCGTTGCTTTATAATAAGATCACCGCCGATAGTCCGGTAGGTTTCGAGGATGATATGTACATTATAATAGGAGCACCCTATCACTATAAAGTGCCCGTAAAAATGCGGGTGAAAGCAAATGATAAGGAGAAACTTGTATTAGAGTTGGTTAATTCCTTTTGGATTAAAGATACAAAAATAGGAAGCAGAGCTGGCCAAGAGTACACCGTTGATAAGCAATAGAAAACCCATACAAAAAGCCCATCGCTCAAGAGTGATGGGCTTTTATATTTTGATAGTAAATAAAATAATCGAACAATTAAGCCATTACTTCCTTTACTTTTTCAGCCGCGTCTTTCAACAAGATCGCCGAAGTTACTTCCAAGCCAGATTCGTCAATGATTTTGGCGCCTTCCTCAGCGTTGGTTCCTTGCAAACGTACAATAATAGGTACTGGGATGTCACCAATGTTTTTGTAAGCTTCTACTACTCCTTTGGCTACTCGATCGCAACGTACAATACCACCAAAAATATTGATAAGAATGGCCTTTACATTAGGGTCTTTCAAGATAATGCGGAAACCTGCCTCTACCGTTTTAGGGTTGGCTCCACCTCCTACATCCAAGAAGTTGGCTGGTTCGCCCCCCGATAGCTTGATAATGTCCATGGTAGCCATTGCTAGTCCAGCTCCATTTACCATACACCCTACGTTACCATCTAGTTTTACGTAGTTCAAGTCCGATTCTTTGGCTTCTACTTCAAACGGATCTTCCTCGGTAATGTCTCTCATTTCGGCCAACTGAGCGTGACGATACAGGGCATTGTCATCTAGCCCAAGCTTGCAGTCTGCCGCCAAAATGCGCCCATCCGAAGTTTTCAACATAGGGTTGATTTCTACCAAAGCCGCATCGCTATCTACATATGCTTGGTACAAGGCATAAATGAATTTTACGGCTCCTTTGAAAGCCTTGCCCGAAAGTCCCAAACCAAAAGCTACTTTGCGCGCCTGGAAACCTTGCAAACCTACGCCAGGATCAATCCACTCTTTTACGATTTTTTCAGGAGTTTTCTCTGCTACTTCCTCAATGTCCATTCCTCCTTCGGTACTGGCCATAATCACCAATTTGCTGGTATTACGGTCCAATAAAATACTCATGTAGTACTCCTTGGGGTCTTCTTCGCCAGGGTAGTATACATTTTCTTCTACCAATATCTTGTGTACTTTTTTACCTTCAGGGCCGGTTTGGTGCGTTACCAACTGCATACCCAAAATGTTGTCAGCGTGCTCTAGGGCCTGTTCTAAGTTATCGGCCAATTTTACTCCGCCTCCTTTACCACGTCCACCAGCATGAATTTGAGCTTTCACTACTACTTTTTCTGAACCACTTTCAGATTGAACTTTTTTGATGACGTCTTTGGCTTGGCTTAGATCCTCGATGATATGCCCCACTGGAGTGGCTACGCCATATTTACGCAAAATGCTTTTGCCTTGGTATTCGTGAATGTTCATTGATATACAAAGTTTTCGCCCTGTATAAAATCCAAATAGATTGAAACAGGGGTTGGTACAAAGTCGATAGTTTCTTTTTCTGATTATTAAAAAACCAGTGGAGAGAGGTATCTCACCCAATTTGGGTTCAATCTACTATGTTTTTGAGCAAATACAAAATGTATATTTAAGAATCCAGGTTTTCTGTTTGCTGGTCAATTTCAATAGGTGATTTGCCAAGTAAAAAAAGGAGAGTTAGGGCAAGGTATATAGAGGCACCTTCTAGTCAGGAAATTGTTAAATCACAAAGTTTTTTAGCTGTATCAGCCCTAATTTTGTAAAATCAAATATTTCCAATTATCATTGAGATCGAAAAAACTAAAAAGCTGATTATGTACAAGCACGAAGTGAAAATGAGGGTGCGCTATGCCGAAACCGACCAAATGGGATATGTATATTATGGCAATTATGCTACTTATTTTGAAGTAGCTCGAGTAGAGGCCCTTCGCAGTTTGGGATTTCGTTATCGCAATCTTGAAGAACAAGGGATTCTCATGCCAGTGCGCGAATTAAACACCCGTTTTATTCAGCCTGCCAAATACGATGACTTACTCACCATCAAAGTAAGCATTCGAGAAATGCCCGATGTCAAAATCATATTCGATTACGAAGTATACAATGAAGAAGGAGCCAGACTTTCTACGGGCAATACTACGTTGGTATTTGTAAACGACGAGAGCAATAAACTCGTGCGTTGCCCTCGCCCATTGGCTATTTTGTTAGAAAACTATTATAGTTAATTATGATCATTGTCAAACACAAAAGTACTTCCCAAGCCAGCTTTGACAAACGTTATCCCGAATATAAAGTCGTAGATATTACCTCTAAAGCAGAGGCGCCTTTTGTCAAACTGAGCCCATTTTATCCCGTAGGTGACATACCCATCCCCTTGTCAGAAGGGCATTATGCACAATCGGTAGAGGGCCTATGGCAAGGATTAAAGGTATTTGAGAGTGAAGGCATTGACCCTGACAAGTTTGAAGTGACCAACATGAAGGGACTCAAGCGCACCGTACGCAAGTTTGGTCGGGTAAAAGGGCACCAGGCAGGAGTAGAAAGCGAAGCGCTGTTACCATATATTGAGGCCCGAAAACAGATTTACCTCCCCGCTTACAAATGGGTGTTAGAAAATAAAGTAAATGACGTATTGCAACTCATCAAAGCCGAAGCAGCTCAACAGCCACTCATTTTGTTAGACTATGAAACCAACGGTGAAGTAGAGGACCCCTCCAAACCTTTGTCTCACGCTTGGTTGGTAAAATATTATTTAGAGGGGATGTATCCTGTTTTTAGTTAGTAGTTCGTGGTCCAGAGTTGGTAGTTTTTTTAGTCCACAGTCGACGGTCGATAGTCCATGGTAGCGCGAAGCGATACAAATTAATCATCGCCTTGCGTAACCATTTAACAATAGAACAATAAGCGTAG
>CALDJV010001160.1 GCA_937899305.1 uncultured Cytophagaceae bacterium | reverse complement strand
TTATTAGAATTCTTGGGAAGACTTGACAAATAATGTACCGCTCACTAATGATTTTAGATACTTTTTGAAAACTTGGCAAAAGTCCATAAAAATGGCTTTAAGCCATTTTTATGAAGTAATATCATCTTTGTTTCCTTTTTCTAAAAGCTCTATCAATACGTTTAAAAGACAGCTTTTGAAAATAAATTGAAAGCTTTTAAAAATGTGTGGGTAAACGAATACTTTTGAAAAGTATTGATTTTCAGATACTTATAAAGTTTTACCAAGTTTTCAATACTTTAGAAATCGAGTGGATCCAGGTTTTTAAAATGTCCATTCATTCGGATAATTTCCTTAGTGCGTTCCATTTCTTCCATAAGCGGAATAGACTTGTTGAGGTGCTCTAGTAAATACACCTGACGCTCCCGTTCGCTGGCAATAAGTAGCAGTTCGTATTGCTGATCGAGCGACAGTCCAATTTTGTGAGCCAATTGATACGAAAAGAGTTTAAAGCTTTGCACCGAAATAGATACATTGACTTTTAGAATATCGTATAGTTTTTTGAGTTGATTGATGAGCTCCAGGGTAATTTCTTCAGGGGCAATTTCTTCATTTACGATTGTTTCCACGGTACCGCCTGCATATAGTTTTCCTGGTGCCTCTTTCTCAAAATCAAGCATTTTGAACACACTGATGCCTTTAGTTTTAATGTCCATTTTGCCATCATCATAAGTTTTTTCAATGTTCAAAACTTTTACTTCAGTACCATACTCGCTGATTTTATTGTCGATGAAAGATGGAATGCCGAAATTAATTTGCTCGTTTACACAATCATTTATCAGCTCTTTGTAGCGAGGTTCAAAAATGTGTAGGTTGAGGTCTTCGTTGGGGTATACTACCAAACTAAGAGGAAAAATCGGGAGAAATTTTTGATCCATTGTTTCTAAATGATTGTTCTAATAAGGGAGGGTGCAATAAATAGTCTCTCTATTAGAGCCAGTAGTTTTGCGGATAGATAAGGGTATTTTTTGCGCCCATAGCAGCGCTATGGGCAATAAAAATAACGAAATATATTCGTAAAAGAATGGCTACTAATTGGGTATGTTATTTTTTACATACTCCCTAAAACCGAACAATTGAATTAATAAGGTTAAAAAAAATATGCCCAGGTTTTGGGCATATGTTAAAATTTATATCCACAATGCTAACTAGCAAACGGACTCATTTGTTATTTTGGTCTAAGACTATTTCAGAGGAGGCACTTTTTCAATACGCAGTCCCATCGATACCACCTCTGGTAACAGATCGAGGCGCATGTAATGCTTCAACTTAAATGAAAACTTTCCTGGTTTTTTGAATTGTACATTTTTAAGTGCGAGCAAAGAGCGAGCATAAATATCCCCCAGGCCATCACCGTAAGGTTTTCCGGTTTTGGGATGTAACAAATCAAAGGTTTGTAAATCAGAAGAGAGTCTCCGGTCTAAACTATCCGTTAGATAATAGGTGACATACATATTATAAAATGGATAAGATAAAGTGTTGCGGACATTGTAATGGAAATTATAACGACTGAGCGTATCCTTGATCTCAAAGTTGAATACCAGCACACTGTCTTTGTGCCATTTCATAGCCGGAATGTCGACGTCTTTCTCAAACACCCGGTTATTGTTACAGGCACTGAAGCCAATGAGCATCAGGCACAACCCACCCCACAAAAACTGAATAGAAGATCGTTTCTTCACTGATATTGGTTTATTTATTTCGGCGACTTTTGCGGTTTCTTCTGCTGTGTTGTCGGTTTTTGCTTTGCTTTTTAGTCTTTCCATTCAATCTTTTTACACTTTCAGAGGGTAAACTCAAATCAACATTGTATTCGGGTTCAGGAGCTATTTCTGCTTCTTCAAACTCAACTACTCCACCATCTATAGACTTCAAGTCCTCAGGAAACACACCTTTTTGGTTGAGTTCCAAAACATTGTTTACCTGTTCTACAGTAAGTGGATGCCACACCGTTTCTCCTTGGAATCCAAACCACATTATACGCTTAAAAATATCAGTTTTCTGTAACTGTGCCAAACCTTTTTTGGTTTTTAGTGGAGCATTCATATTAGGAATGTGTTCCAAGGCATTGAGGTAGGTCTCAAGTTCATAATTGAGGCAGCATTTCAAACGCCCACATTGCCCTGATAACTTACTGGGATTCAGCGATAAGTTTTGATAACGAGCCGCCGAAGTAGACACACTTTTGAAGTCACTCAACCAAGTAGAACAACACAGTTCGCGCCCGCAGGAACCAATTCCTCCCAAACGACCGGCTTCTTGTCGTAGGCTGATTTGCTTCATTTCTACCCTAATTTTAAACTCCGAAGCCAATACTTTGATGAGTTCCCGAAAATCTACCCGTTCGTCGGCCGAATAATAAAAAGTAGCCTTGCTGTTGTCGGCCTGAAATTCTACATCCGAGAGCTTCATCTTGAGTCCTAAGTCTTGGATAATTTCTCGGGTACGATAAAGGGTGGGTAAGTTTCGGGCTTGGGTTTGGTCAAATTTTTTCAAATCCCGTTCGGTAGCCAATCGCAGTACCGGGTGAATGTTTTCATCGTCGATCACCTTTCGCTTCATCATTTGGATGCGTACCAACTCGCCCTGCAATGATACAAACCCCAGATGGTAGCCATTTTGTACCTCTACTACTACCGAATCGCCCGTGACCAAATCTAACCGATTGACATTTCTAAAAAAATCTTTTTTTCCGTTTTTAAAACGAACTTCCATTACATCATACCGCTCGATGGTGGGAATGTCCATATTGCCCAACCAATCGAATACGTTCATTTTATTGCAGCCACCAGTACCACATGAGCCGTTGTTTTTGCAACCCGCTACGCCTGATTTGGTGCCGCAACCTCCGCCAGAGGCGCAAGCCTTGCATGCCATTATATATAAAGTTTTTAGGTTCTAAATTGAATAAGCGTTGAAAAAAAGAGTTGTTCCATTATTTCGTCTTACAATAGTGAAACAATTTTGTCTACAATGAAATCATTGTATCAACACTTATAAGTAAATTAATCAACAATTTAGCAAGATTTAATAAGAATGAAAAATGAAGCAGAAAAGCGGTGAGGCTGAAAAATGAAAAGTAATCTGGTTTTTGTTGAAAAATGGATCACTTTAGGGGTGTGATATTATTCCTCTTTTGTCTGAATCAGGATCACCAGGATTTGAGGATTGATCAGGATTATGCCTCAATATTCTGAATGCTGATTCCTCGAGAATGAAACTCGAGTAGTGCTTTGCTAGTAGAATACTGTAAATTCTTTCATCTTGGTCATCCTGCTGATAATTTGAAGCTTTAACGGCGTTGATTGTAGATTTTTTTAAACTGTAAACTGATGTTACCAAAATTGATGAGTAATCCTACATCAAAATTGTAGGCGACTAAATAATTTTTGGTTTGAACCAAATGTACATTTTCCAAAGTCTTCACGGCCTTTAACTCCACAATGACTTGATTTTCAACTATAAAATCTGCTCGACGGGTACCTACATCAATGCCCTTGTAGTAAATTGTTTGTTCTACTTCTCGTTCAAAGCCCAGCCCAGCAGCTTCCAACTCCAGAGCTAAGCATCTTTGATAAATTACTTCCTGAAATCCATTGCCCAAGGTATTGTGGACATTCATTGCACAACCATTGATCTTATAAGTAATATCGTTGAGGTTCATAAATCAATTCATTAAAGTTGTTTTGGATAAAGTGGCATCAATTGGAATAGAAACTAAAGAAACTGGCAATACCGAAAATTTCATTCAAATAGGTGCTTCAACCCTGTAAAATCCTGTTAATCCCTCCATCTTGGCTAATCCTGCTTCAGACAATTAGCTTCCTCCCTTTGTCTGAATCAGGATAACTAGGATTTTAGGATTGATCAAGATTATTCCTTGTTATTCTAGATACTAACGCTGACATTGGGATAACTTGCTTATCAAGCCAGTCATTCGGCCGTCTCAATCCTGAATACTGACTCTCGAGAATGAAACTCGGATAATGCTTTGCTAGTAAAATCCTGTTGATCCTTTCATCTTGGCTAATCCTGCTTCCGACAATTAGCTGCTTCCCTTTGTCTGAAGCAGGATGGCCAGGATTTGAGGATTGATCAGGATTGTTACTTATTGTACTGAATATTAATGCTGACTCCAAGTTTCGAAACCAATATTCCATACTAAAACGTCGCACTCCCAATATTCTGAATATTGATTCCTCGAGAATGAAGCTCGAATAATGCTTCGCTAGTAAAATCCTGTTAATCTTTTCATCTTGGTCAATCCTGCTTCAGACAATTAGCTGCCTCCTTTTCACCAGAAAGGAGCGTAAGTTCAATTTACCCAAAAAACCTCAAAATGCTTTCCTCCACCCAAAAATATTTACCTTTGTATGTATTAAACAATTTTATAAAATGCCCCAATTTGATACTATAGAAGAAGTTTTTGACTGGTTTTGGGAAAATGTATACCCTAATTTGCCCGGTGAAAAGAAAACAGGTGCTTTGAGAGCAGCCAAGCATGCTTTTTATAGTGAAGATAGAAAAGTATCACATAAACGTATGAAGCGTATCTTAGAAGAATGTAGTGATTTTAAGGTGAAATATGAGATAGGAGGTGAAAAATAAGTTTGTTGCTTATGGGTGTTTATAAGCAATAATTCGCTATATTTGTATTGTCTTTGAAAAACAAAGATGCCCCTGAAGTCCAAGATTGCAACCTTACTTCAAGGGCTTTGTTAATCATAATAATTAACGGCATGCAATATACACATTTTCACGAGGGTATCTCAAGTGCCCCTTCTTTGGCCTTGTTTGAGCAAAGCATTCGAGTACGTCTTGAAGCCTTGGCCTTGGACGCTGATTTGCCCTTGGAATGTTACCAAAACGCAGATTTAGACGCGGTACAAGAAAACCTCGAAATGCAACTCCTACAACTACAATTTTTACTCAACGAAGTGCATTTGCTTCAAACCATGAAGCGGTTAGAATAATTTGTGGGGTTTGTCGACATACCCTAGCGCAAGCGTCCGCTTGTGCAACGATGCTTGATCACAAGCGGACGCTTGCGCTAGAGAGGGTATAAGATTTTCTGGGATAATACTTACATCAAGTCCAACCCAATGTCTTTGCGATAATATTTACCTTCAAAGTTGATCTGCTCAGCGGCGGCTTTGCTTTTGTCTAGAGCCTGGGGGATGTCATCGCCAAATCCAGTGAGGGCAATCACTCGCCCGCCATTGGTGAGGGTGTCACCCGCGTCGTTGGCCTTGGTACCCGCATGAAACAAAATCACGCCCTGAGCTTGGTCAAACCCGGTCATGGTTTTGCCCTTTTCGTAGCTTTCAGGGTAACCACCCGATACCAGCATCACCGTAGCTGCAGTGCGAGGGTCTATTTCCAGCTTATAATCTTGTAATTTGTTGTTGGCAGTGGCTTCTAATAACTCCACCAAATCGGACTGGATACGGGGCAATACCACCTCGGTTTCAGGGTCTCCCATGCGGGCGTTGTATTCTATCACGTAGGGTTGACCGCCTACATTCATCAAACCGAAGAAAATAAATCCAACGTATTGAATGCCTTCTGACTTGAGCCCTTCGATAGTAGGACGAATGACCTGCGCTTCTACTTTTTGCATAAAGTCGCCCTTAGCAAATGGTACTGGAGAAACTGCGCCCATTCCACCAGTATTGAGGCCCGTATCTTTTTCGCCAATACGCTTGTAATCTTTAGCTTCCGGCAACAAACAATAGTCATTGCCATCGGTAATCACAAAAGCCGACATCTCAATCCCTTGCAAAAACGCTTCAATGACTACTCGAGCACTGGCATCGCCAAATTTGGCATCTAAGAGCATTTCTTTGAGGGTGGCTTGAGCATGCTCTAGGGTTTCGCTGATAATTACCCCCTTGCCTGCGGCCAAACCATCTGCTTTCAGTACAATAGGAGTATTTTGAGTAGCCAAATAGGCCAAGCCTTCTTCTAGAGTATCCTTGGTAAAAGTCTGTGATTGCGCAGTGGGAATATTGTATTTGCGCATAAAGTTTTTAGAGAAATCTTTGCTGCCTTCCAAGATGGCACCTTGCTGATTGGGGCCAATGATTTTGATGTGTTTTAATGTTTCGTTGGCGGCAAAATAATCCGCAATACCCGCTACCAGAGGAGCTTCGGGCCCTACCAAGATCAATTCAATGTTGTTTTCGGTCGCAAATTGGGCAATGG
This sequence comes from uncultured Cytophagaceae bacterium, assembly GCA_937899305.1. Classification (GTDB taxonomy): domain Bacteria; phylum Bacteroidota; class Bacteroidia; order Cytophagales; family Microscillaceae; genus Microscilla. Next base: position 4,526 of record CALDJV010001160.1, on the reverse strand, counting down.
CTTCAAAATCGTTGACTCCTAGAGCTACATTGGTGGCAATTTGGGCAGTTCCGGCATTACCTGGAGCTACAAAAAGCTTTTCACAATGGCTACTTTGGGCAATTTTCCAGGCAAAAGCGTGTTCTCTCCCTCCGGAGCCAAGAATTAATATTTTCATATAATTTAAATGAACTAAATGATGACAAAGGAGAGGCTACGATACAGTATGCAGGTATCGAATAAAAAAAGTAATAGCTCTGCCTTTGATGTTGTACTGAAACTTCAGTGCAAATTTATCAAAATGTAGAACTATTACTTCAAATAATTTTTAAATATGAATTGTCGTTGTTCAACCGAGCCTTTAGCGAGCTCAGCAAAACTAATTGCTTTATTGTTCCGCTTCGCTCATTGCTACATTGTTTAATGGTTGCGTGAGGCGGAGCAAAACTATGGACTATCGACCGTGGACTATGGACTAAAAAATCTACGAACTAAAAAACTTAATTCGCCACTTCCGATAAGAACTTCACCCGCATCAATCGGAGTTCATCTTCGCTGTATTCTTCGTCGAGTTCTTGCAATGCAGTGCCAATATGATCACTGTCGGCCTCCATAAAATATTCATAAATGTCGTCTTGGCGGTCTTCCTCCAAAATCTGATCGATGTAATAATCTAGATTCAGGCGCGTACCCGAATAACAAATGTGCTCTATTTCGGCCAAAATATCACCCATTTTGATGTTTTTGGCCTCGGCAATTTCTTCCAAATCTACTTTACGATCGATTTGTTGAATGATGTAGATTTTGATTTTTGACTTATTGACCGCGGATTTGACTACGACATCAGAGGCGGTTTCAATTTCGTTTTCTTTGACATATTTTGCAATAAGCTCGATAAACTTACGTCCAAATTTCTCGGCTTTTCCCCTACCTACACCATTTATTTGGGTGAGCTCTTCTTTAGTAGTAGGATAGGTGGTGGCCATTTCTTCCATCGAAGGGTCCTGAAAAACCACGTAAGGAGGAAATCCTTTTTCTTTGGCGACTTTTTTACGTAGCCCTTTGAGCATGTCAAACAATACCGGGTCATAGGCCTTGGTATTGATGTTATTACCCATTTCTTTTTCATCCTCTTCTTCGGTAGTTACCTTGCTATAATCATGATCCTCCGAAAGCTTGATTTTGAAGGGGTTACTCAAAAAATCGAGTCCCTTTTGGGCAATTTTAATGACCCCAATGTTGTCAATGTCTTTTTCCAGGAAGTTATACAGCAATATTTGACGGATGACCGAACGCCAGTAAGCAGCGTCTTTGTCGTGCCCTTTGCCAAATACACTTACCTGATTGTGGTCGTAACTCTTGACATAATCGGTTTGATTGCCCAACAAGATATCCGAAATGTGCGAAATAGGAAAACGACTACCCGTTTCTTTGATGGCATGCAGCACCCAAGATACGTGTTCAGTGGCTTCAAACTTGGTAGTAGGATTATCGGTATTGTCGTTAAACCCACCGTCCTTGTCCATTTTTTCACCAAAATAGTGCAACAATTGTCGACGACGGCAAACCCCTGAAGTGGCATAATCCATCATCTCCTGCAACAAGTGGCGCGCATTGTCACGCTCAGTTACCGGCTTATCTTTGTTAAACTTTTCTAGTTTTTGAATGTCATTGGGACTGTAAAACATAATACAGTCAGCATTGAGACCGTCCCTTCCTGCTCGCCCGGTTTCTTGATAATACCCTTCCAATGATTTGGGCGCATCGTAATGAATTACAAAACGTACATCGGGCTTATCGATTCCCATTCCAAAGGCAATGGTGGCCACGATAACATCGGCTTCTTCGTTCAAAAAAGCGTCTTGATTGCGCATGCGCATTCCCGACTCGAGTCCCGCGTGATAAGGCAATGCTTTGATGTCATTTACCTTCAAAAACTCATAAATTTCTTCTACCTTTTTTCGGCTCAGGCAATAGATGATGCCCGAAAGGCCTTTTTTGGTTTTAAGATACTTAATAAGTTGTTTCTTAACGTGGGTTTTGGGGCGCACCTCATAATACAAATTAGGACGGTTAAACGAGGTTTTAAAAACCGAAGCATCCTCCATTTGTAAGTTGCGCTGAATATCTTGTTGTACTTTAGGAGTAGCAGTAGCCGTAAGCGCAATAATGGGCAGGTTGCCCAAATTGTCAATAATTTGACGGATCTTACGGTACTCTGGACGAAAATCATGGCCCCATTCAGAAATACAATGTGCTTCGTCGATGGCCACAAACGAAATGTGGGCCTTTTTCAGAAAATCTACATTACTTTCCTTGGTGAGTGATTCAGGCGCTACATAGAGCAGTTTTACTACCCCCTCGAGTACATCTTTTTTTACACGAGTAATTTCTCCTTTAGTAAGGGTAGAGTTCAAAAACTGGGCATTGATCCCAATTGCATTCAACTGATCTACCTGATTCTTCATGAGGGCAATGAGGGGAGAGATAACGATTGCAGTACCGGGAGAAACGATTGCGGGTAGTTGGTAGCAAAGAGATTTACCTGCTCCGGTGGGCATGATAACAAAGGTATTTTTCTCATCTAATATACTTTTGATGATCTCTTCCTGCGCACCTCTAAAGTGCCCATATCCAAATACCTCTTTTAACTTCTCCTTTAAGTCTAATTTACTAATTGTCTCCATATGTTGATGAAGTGACTATAAACTAACTTGGTGTATTTAATTCTTGCCAATTACTTAAAAGTATAGCTTTATAAAAAAAATCAAATTCCCTAAAATAGAGAATTTGCGAATACAATACACCTTGGTGTTTTTCACCAAAATGTATTCCGAAGGTACTAAAAGTTATTTATAAATATAAGGAAAAAACAACAATAAAAATCTCGTATGTAGTAAATTTGTAAACTTTATCATGATTACATTACTTTACCTACTGAATATAAAAACTTTTCGTAATGAATCAAAATCTAGTTTCTGAAACTCAACAAAACAATTTTGTGATCATTATGGCTGGGGGAGTGGGCTCTCGCCTTTGGCCTTTTAGTCGAACCTCTTATCCGAAGCAGTTCCATGATATATTGGAAGTTGGAGCCACTTTGATACAGCAAACGGCTCGTAGGTTTCAAAATATTTGCCCTGACGAAAATATCTTTGTGATTACCAACAAAGATTACAAAAACTTGGTAAAGGAGCAGCTGCCTTTTCTAAGCGATGATCAAGTGTTGTTAGAACCAGTGAAGCGCAATACTGCTCCTTGTATTGCGTATGCCTCTCACAAAATTGCGGTCAAGAATCCAGAAGCGAACATTATTGTATCACCTGCTGATCATATCATTAACGACGTTGAGGCGTTTGAGCAAGCCATATTCAAAGCGCTCAAAGCAACAAGCAGTAAAGATATCTTGGTAACGTTGGGGATCAAACCTACCCGGCCAGATACTGGATACGGCTATATACAGTTTGAAGGAGAAAAAAACGATGTGCGTAAGGTAAAAACATTTACTGAAAAGCCGGTATTGGAAATGGCCCAGCAGTTTGTAGATAGCGGGGAGTTTGTGTGGAATGCGGGTATCTTTGTGTGGAATGCTCGCACCATCATCGAGGCCATTGAAAATAACCTGCCCGATTTGCACGAGATATTTTCAGAAGCTGAAAAGGATTTTTATAGTGAGAGAGAAGAAGCCGCTATCAAAAAAGCTTATTCATTGTGCAAAAGCATATCGATAGATTATGGAGTGATGGAAAAAGCAGAAAACGTCTACATGATTATGGCCCGTTTTGAGTGGTCTGACTTAGGTACTTGGAAATCGCTGGACAATGAAATGCGCAAGGACGCAGAAAAGAATTTAGATGAATACAAAAATGTGATTGCGGGCAATGTACTTACTTACAACGCTTACAATAACATGATCAAGACTCCTCATGAAAAATTGGTAGTAGTACAAGGGCTCAGTGACTACATCATAGCCGAGTATGACAATGTATTGTTGATTTGCCGTAAGGAAGATGAACAAAAGGTCAAAAACTTTTCTAATGATGCCAAAAATCTAGGTGAAGAGTATATATAACCTGTTTTTAATATTTAAGTTTTAAACAAAAAATGCTCACTGATATTTTCAGTGAGCATTTTTTGCTACCCCACTAGGGTAATTATTTTCTTGTCATTGTTCTATTGTTCCGCTTCGCTCAGGACTTCGGGTTGCGCGAAGCGATTCAAAACTGTGGACTATGGGCTGTCGACCTGTTTCCTTAAGGATTTAGGTACGTAGTGGTCATCCACGAAAGCCCTCTTTAATTCCCCCATTTGGGGGAAATGTTACTCGCTATATGGACTCGAGGAGTGTTAAGGAAACAGCATTGGACTGTCGACCAATGCTGTTTCCTTAACAAACCAATGCCTCATCGGTAATAATCGCTTATTAATTATTTCTATTTTATTCAAAGTTACTTCCCTTAGCAGTGGCATTTTCATTCGATACCTGCCCTGTCCTTCCGCCTAAAACAAAAGGGTAAAAATGAGGATGAAGTGGGTATCGACGAAAT
>CALDJV010001159.1 GCA_937899305.1 uncultured Cytophagaceae bacterium | reverse complement strand
TGATTTTTTGGGCAATATGCCTCTTAATCAAAATGCTTGCCGCTCACTAATGAGTCTCGCCCTACTTTGGACCATTTTTGTTGTCCAGTTTACCCAAGGTCAGCAAAAAATCGATTCACTTAAGCAAGCCCTACAATCCGACATCGCCGATACATTAAAAGCTAAAGTATATTTAGACTTGGCCTATGCGCATATAAATGACTCGCTAAAAAACAGTGAATACCTCAACAAAGCCATGGCCTTGTCTAAACGCATAGGTTATCAGGTCGGCATTATTGATGCGCACAACGATCGCGGCTTGTTTCTCAGGCGACGACATCATTATAAAGAAGCCATCGAAAGCTATCAAAAGGCGCTTGCCTTGAGCCAACAAATCAAGGACTACCAACGAGTGGTAAATGCCTACACTAACTTAGGAGTGGCTTATGATTATTCCAATAACTTTCCAAAGGCAATTGAATGTTATCAAACAGGACTCGAGTTGGCTCAAAAGATAGATTTCAAAGACGGGATGATCAGAGCTTATGAAAACTTTGGTATTGTGTATGACATTATGGGGCAGACTAAAAAATCGTTGAGTTATTATCAAAAATCCCTCTCCCTCAAAAAAAAATATCATAAAGAAGCTACCCTGGCTTCTACTTATAACAATATCGGAAACATATACGATGTGCTAGGCGATTATCCCAAAGCCATTGAGTATTATCAAACCGCGCTTGATATTGAGAAAAAATACCAATCCTTGGCGATGATGCCCAAAACACTGAGTAACCTGGGAGGGACGTATAGAAGCTTGGGAAATTATGTAAAAGCCTTGGAATACCACCAAGAGGCCCTAAAAATAAGCGAAAAGGTGAAAAATGAACGCGATATGGCCAAAGATTACAACAGGATTGGGGTGATTTATGAACATGATTTGAAAGATTATCCAGAGGCACTAAAGTATTATCAAAAATCGCTGGCAATGCATCAACGTATTGGTAATGAACGAGGAATGGCTTACACTTTGGCTAACTTAGGCAGTATAAAACATACGTTGAATGACCTACCAGCCGCCACCAAATATTTCCAGCAAACGCTGAAAATATACACCAAAATCCAAGAAAAAGCTGGGATAGTCAAGTCGCTCACTAATTTGGGCAATGTATATCAAAGTCAAAAAAAGTATGATCAAGCATTGAAGTATTTGCTCCAATCACTCCAAATCAATCAAGAAATCAATGATAAAACGCTATTGGTAGGTAGCTATAACAGCTTGGGACAAAATTACTTTTTGCTCAAAAAATACAACCAATCTCGTGAGTTTTTAGAGAAAGGAAAAGCCATTGCTCAACAAGCAGGATACAAGCAGGGAATGAAGCAAGCCTCCCAACTGCTGGCGCAAACCTATGCCGCTCAAGGTAATTACAAAGCGGCCTATGATGCCCATATACAGTTCAAGCAAATCAGCGATAGCTTGCTCAATACCGATAACATCAAAAAAGTGACTCGTCTGGCACTCAGCTATACCTACAAAAAAAAGCAAGACTCCCTTCAAATAGCCCAAAGTAAAGAGAAGGCAATTTTAGCCGCTGACATTCGCCAACGAAAAACGTCTCAGCGTGCCTTGGCATTGGGCCTTGGATTGTCGGTTTTGCTCATTATTACCTTGGCTTTGTTTTATTATAGCAAACAACGTAGCAACCGTTTGTTATCATCTACCAATGCACAATTGCTCAAACTGAGTACTTTTAAACAACAAATGATGGGGATGATTGTACACGACCTAAAAAATCCGCTCAACTCCATTATTGGGCTTTCCGAAAAACAACAGAATCCTCGTTTTTTTCACGACATCAATCACTCCGGGCGAAGAATGCAAACCCTGATTATGAATATTTTGGATGTACAAAAATTAGAAGAAAGCACCTTGCCACTTCGTAAAAACCAGGTATCCATCAATACGATGTTAGCCGATGTCTTACCGCAGGTTCAATTTGTTGCTCAGGAACAAGGGCAGACCATTGAGGTGCAATCTACCAAAGAACTCATCGTAAAAGTAGACCAGGAATTGATCAGTCGGGTACTCATCAATTTATTGACCAATGCCTCTAAATTTACTCCTCAAAACAATGTCATTCAAGTACAAACTGAGATTACCGACGATGGCTTGGCCAAAATTAGTGTAAAAGACAACGGGATTGGCATCGCCGCCGAACACGCGAAAGGAATATTTGATAAATTTTACCAAGTACACCCTCAAAAATCAGGAATGTTGCGCTCTACTGGGCTAGGACTCACTTTTTGTAAACTAGCTATAGAGGCCCATCAAGGGCAAATTGGGGTAGATTCTATCCCTGGCGAAGGGGCTACATTTTGGTTTAACCTCCCCTTGTTAGCCACCGAAAAAGCCCCGGAAACGCTCACTTCTCCTGTCAATGAAACCATCATCACTTCTGATGTATTGAGCTTTACTCATCAAGAATTGAAGGTGTTACAACCAATTGCTCAACAAATCAAAGCATTTGATATTTTTGAGACCAGTAATATTACCAATGCGCTCAAAATGATCGACTCCGAAAACAATCAAAATTTACTGACCTGGAAAAAGGAAATAGAAGATACGATGTACACTTACAATGAGGTACGGTTTGAGGAGTTGATTGACTTGGTTTTAGACTGAAGTAGTCAAGGTTAAAATGGGGGCATCACGGTGGAAGCCCCCGTATTTTATGAAGGATTACTTCAAAAACAATCTTTCATTCAACGCATTTAAGAAACGCTCCTTGTCTTTAGTATCTATCAATAAAGAGATATTATGTAAACTGGCTCCATAAGAAATCATTCGGATTGGAATACCTTTCACGGCCTCGAACAAATCTACCGCCAAGCCGCTCTGACTATAAGGGAAATAACCCACTACACATACAATGGTTTGGTTCTCTTCTACCTCAATGGTGGCTATTTTCTTGATTTCCTCGGTAATTTCATGTAAAAATGTATCGTCATCAATTGTCAATGACACCGCCACCTCCGAAGTCGTAATCATGTCGATGGGCGTTTTGTATTGTTCAAAAACCTCGAATATTTTACGTAGAAAGCCAAACGCCAATAACATACGACTCGACTTGATCTTGATGGCCACAATATTGTCTTTGGCGGCCACGGCCTTTACCTGCTCTTTTTCGTCTGGTATTTCTCGGATAATGGTTCCTCCTGCTTCGGGCTGCATGGTGTTTTTTAACCGCACCGGAATGTTGAATTTTCGGGCGGGATGAATGGTGGCCGGATGCAAAATCTTAGCTCCAAAGTAAGCCAATTCGGCGGCCTCCTCAAAAGACAACTCAGCAATAGGGTAGGTTTTGTCCACAATGCGAGGATCATTGTTGTGCATGCCATCTATATCAGTCCAAATCTGAATTTCACTGGCTTGCAAAGCAGCTCCTATCAAAGACGCGGTAAAATCGCTTCCACCTCGCTTGAGGTTGTCTACTTCGTTGTTCGCGTTTTTACAGATATATCCCTGGGTAATAAACAAGACACTGTCTGGGTGTTGGGCCAGTTCTTCTTTCAGTTTTTGTTCAATGATGCCCAAACGAGGCTCATGAAACTCATCGATCCGCATAAAATTAAGGGCCGAAACCAGTACCGCTGCTACACCTACTTCTACCAAATAGTTTTGAAACAACTTGGTAGACAACAGCTCACCTTGAGCCAACAATTCTCGCTCTTTTTTCAAAGTAAACCCCTCCCCTTCCATTTCAATGAGGGTCTCTATAAATCCAAAGTGAGCAGCAACAATTTGCACCCCCTTCATGTAAGTCTCTTCTTTTTTGTATAACTCCTTGATGAAAGATTCGTAATGGGCTCGTAACTTTTCAATCTCAGCCATGGCCTCCTTTTTACGAGAGTGGGCCAGATGACTGGCAATCGTGACCAAACTATTGGTGGTTCCTGACAAAGCCGATAAAACAACTACCTTTTTTTCAGCATTGTTTATCAACTGAGCTATATGATGCATGCGCTCGGGTTTTCCTACCGAGGTGCCGCCAAATTTTAGCACTTTCATTGTTGCGTAATTTTAGTTTTTCAGTTTGAAGAAATCGAATCAATTTGCTGGTTGAGGTCAGACAATTCTTGATTTTCACGTTTTTTAAGCACTTATCAGGATGAGGCTCATAACAATAGATCTAAAAACCTAACATTTTAATCGCGGTGATTGCGGCCTCATCTCCTTTGTTGCCGTGCTTTCCCCCTGCCCTATCTAGAGCTTGTTGTTGGGTATCTGGAGTAAGTACCCCAAATATCACCGGCTTATTGTATTTGAGAGATACATCGGTAATGCCCTGAGCTACCGCTTGGGCAATAAAATCAAAATGACGGGTTTCGCCCTGAATAATACAACCCAGGCAAATCACGGCATCTATGTTCGCTCGGTGTGCCATCCACTGCGCTCCCAGGCTTAGTTCATAACTACCAGGAACAGTCTTCACCTCGATGTTTTTTTCTAAGGCGCCTTCTTTTTGTAAAGTAGCTATTGCCCCATTGAGCAAAGCTCCAGTCACTTCTTCGTTCCATTCTGCCACTACAATGGCAAATCGTTTTTGGCTAATGTCGGTTAGGTTTTTTTGAGAGTATTCGCTCAGGTTTTTAAGTGATGATGCCATAATGACAAATATTAGTTTTAATGATGAGAGTGTATAACCATAAAAAAAGGGTTGAGAAGTAGATAGCTCTACTTTTCAACCCTTTAAACGGTAATCAATTTTGCTACTACTTCTGATTCTTCCCAGCTAAAAGTTTACCTTTATATTTCTTGGCATTGTTGGCATCCGTTGCATTTGGATAATCGGCCAACAAACGATCATAAGTAGCCAAGGCAGCTTCTACATTATTTTGTAGTTCATACGCCAAAGCCAGCTTCATAAGATATGGAGGGGTAAAAAACTTATTGGGCTTATGATCAATGGCTTTTTTGTAATAAAGTACTGCTTGGTCGTATTGCTTTAATTCCTGATAAGCATCGCCTATCAAAGCATTTGCTCGAGCTTGAATCAACCAATCAGAAGTTGTAAAGCCTTTCAAATTATCAATTGCTTCTTGAAATTTACCTTGCTTGAGGTAAACCACTCCGGTGTAGAATTTAGCTAATTTTCCAGCTTTAGTACCAGAATAATCTTCACTCACCGACTTGGCTCCTGGAATGGTTCCATATCCATTCAATACTCTATTAAGCGAATCTACTTCAAAATATCTTTGGCTGAATAACAATTCTTCCTGGGCCTCTTTTTCTTTACTACGATTGATAGAGGTAATAGCCACATACCCAATCACAGCTACAACTACTACACCGAGAGCAATTGTAATGATGCGCCGATTTCTTTTTAGAAAAGTTTCGGTACCAAGTATGCGTTCTTGTAAAGTTTCTGCGCTTTCAAGATTTTCAAATATCTGAGTAGTTGTGTCTCCGCCTTCCGTTGCAGTTGCTTGTGGATTCTTTTTACCTTTGGAAGGCTTGGATTTCCTATTGGGTCTTTTATTTCCTGCCATTACTCAACACGTTTCTATTTTTTGAATTGCAAAGTTAGTAATAAGGACTCAATTAACAATGCTATTAATTTAATTTTGGCACTAATTAACAGTAGAGTGAGTCAGAACGAGGGCGCAAAGCTAGTAAAAAAGCTTAGGATTATCCATTGCCCTGTGATAATTCTTCAATTTTAGCTTTTAATTGGGCAATTTCCTGATCTTTGGCCTCTATTTTGGTCTGATCCGATTTACGAATTTCCTCAATCGATTGATTGGCTTTTACCAATTCTTCCGACCGTTTTTTGAGCCATCGGGTGTTTTGACGCGCTTTTACCTCAAAATATTTCACTTCGGTAATGTCTTGAGCAAATTTCACGATTTTGTAAGAATCTCCGTTCAAATCAAAAATAGGATTGTAAGTACCTCTAAACCACACCTCAGTACCATCCTTTTTGATTCGTTTAAATCGTCCACTTACGTACTCTCCATTAAATAGTCGCTCCCATAAGGTTTTATAATCTTCCGATATTTTGGTAAAATCATCCACGAATACATTGTGGTTTTTATTCACCAAATCGTTTAAGTTATATTGCATCACATCAAGGAAAAGCGAATTGGCACTGAGAATGTACCCCTTCATGTCAAACTCCACCACCATGTTGGATTTATAAATGGCCGACATTTGACCCTCATAATCCATGTTGAGCACTTTTTGTTGGGTTACCACGGTGCCCAACTGAATGACTTTGTAAGGTACCCCGGTAATGTCTTTTACTGGAGTAAAAGTTGCATTGAGCCACACCTTGCTACCATCTTTGGCTACCCGCTTGAACTCCCCAATCTGAGGAATACCCATCCTGAGTTCACTCCAAAACTTCTTATAGTCTACCTTGGCAATGTCTTGATCTTCCAGCAAAATGGTATCTTTTTGCTCTTTCAACTCATACACATTGTATTTGAGCGCATCCAGGTAAATATTATTGATCTCCAAAATATTGCCATCCATATCAAATTCAGCCGTAGCCAATGCCGTGTTGATGGCCGTCATTTGGCCCGTTAATGCCAGTTGATTTTGCTCTAGTTCTGTTTTTTGTCTTTGCAGAATCGTGGTATTTTGCTTCAATTCAGACTCGTACTTTTTCACATCATTGATATCCTGGGCAAAGTTCAGGATTTTGTAAGGTTGGCCATTCAGGTCCAAAATGGGATTGTAACTGCTTCTGATCCATACCTTTTCGCCCGATTTATTGATGTATTGAAACTCCCCAGAAAGGCTTTTTCCTCGAGACAATTTTTTCCAGTCCTGGAGGTATTGTACCGTGGCCGGATCTTTGGAATCTACCAATACTGAGTGATGCTTGCCTTTGATTTCGTTGAGACGGTACCCCATCACTTGCAAAAAAATGCTGTTGGCCTCTAGTATATAGCCATCTACATCAAATTCAATTACTGCATTGGTTTTATTAATGGCCTCTAGCTCCCCCTTAAAGTCCATGCTCAATTGTTTTTGCTCGGTGATGTCAATGGCCAACTCAATGACTTTATAAGGAACTCCGTCTGCATTTTTTACCGGGGTATACGAGGCATTCAACCAAATTTCTCGTTCGTCTTTGGTAATGCGTTTAAACTCCTCAGTCTGGGGAAGTCCCTCTTGTAGCTCTAGCCAAAACTTTTTATAACGAGATTTGTCTACTTCACTAGCATCTACAAAAATAGAATGGTGTTTTCTTCTAATTTCGTACAAGGTATACCCAAACATGTTTAGAAATTGATCATTTGCATTGAGAATGGTTCCTTGCATGTCAAACTCAGCTGTAGCCAAGGTGGTATTGATGGCCGTCATTTGCCCTACCAGTTCCAACTGGTTTTTCTTCATCTCTTCCTGCGTAGAGACCAACTCTTGCATGCTGAGCGCACTTTCTTCCTCTTTGCGCTTAAGCTTTTCGGCTGTTTTTTGGGCTTCGCTCAACAACTGCCGAGATTCATCATTATTTTGGAGCGTCATAATGTTGGCTCCAATGTTTTCGGCCAACTTCTTTACAAATTCAATTTCATAATTTTTGAATGCCTTAAAAGAAGCCAGCTCAATCACTCCCACCACGTGATCTTCGTTTACAATCATGGGAATCACCAAAATGCTTCGTGGCTCTGAGCTCCCCAGTCCAGAATTGATCAAAGTATATTTATCGGGGACTTCTTGAAGATGAATGGCGTCTTTTTCTTGCCAGCTTTGTCCGGCTAATCCCTGCCCAGGCTGAATATTACGCTCCAGAAATCTTTTACGATCAAAAGCATAAACTGATACCAATTCCATTTGGGGTACTTCAAAATCTTGTTCATTCAACACGAAAATCGCACCTTGGTTGGCATTCAGGTAGCGCACAAGGTTTGTCACAATGTTGTCCGACAACGTATTGATCGTTTTGCTCTCTCGCAAAATGCTGTTAAACTTGGTCAGCCCTTCGTTTACCCACCTCCGCTCTTCATCTAACTTGGCAATCTCGCTCAACCCTTCATGCATTTGGTGAAAGGCTTCTCCTAATTCGCTACGCTCCTCGTATACATCCAATTTACTTTCTAAATCACCTTGGGCAATTTCCAGCGAAAAATCACGGGTCTTGCGTAGGTTTTGGGTAATCATTTTGAGTTCATCCTCAATTTCACTGGTTTCATCGTCAATCTCAGTCGCAAACGCTGGAAGGTTGCCCTGCCGTAGGGTATGCGCATAATTGCGGAGTTGATGAATATTTTTGAGAATTTTTCGAGACAGATCTCTTATAACATACAAAGTAATCAGAAACAACACTACTCCCAGTACGATGAATAACCACCAAAACACACTCCACAGACGGTTGATTTCGGCATGTTGTTGATCCAACTCCTGGTTCTGAATGCTCTGTAACTCGATGATTTCGTTTCGCACTTGGGTAATCAAGGGGAGCACTCTTTTACTGAATGCATCTTCTCGACTATTGGCTTGGGGAGATGATAAATCTTCGTTTTGGGCTTTCTCAAGATTTTCAAGGTTCTCAAGATTATAAATGTTGTCGCTTTTTTTGGCAATGACATCCTCTACCAACAATTGGCTATTCTCAAGTTTTTTGAGGCTCGTTTGCAGGTTGAGATATTTGAGTTTCATCTCCATGTTTTGCCATTTTCTTTCATAAACCCGCAAGGTATCGTACAAATTCTGAATATCTTTGCTCCATATCAACGCCCGTTTTTGCTTGTAATCCCCTTCTACTTTCTGGTTGTTGTTCTCGAACACCATATAAATCTGCAAATAGATAGAACTACGGTTCACCATTTCATTCAGAGATTGAAGGTGTACTTTGGTAGGATTGATTGTGCTATTGATGTAGGTATTGATTCGAGAAATCTTACCCAATTCATTGAGTGTTATGAAAGTAAACACCATCAGAATGGCTCCCAATACCGCAAAGCTTGTAATGATACGCCTGCGAATCGTTATTTTTCTGGCTTTTGAGGCTTTGGCCTCCTTTTTTTTCTCACCTTTCTTTGCCATAAGCATCGATTATTTTTTGTCTTCTTGGAAAGCTCGAAGAAATATAATGCTTTTTTGATAAAATTTAGCCTTCATCTTTGCTTTCTCTGACTCAAATTTATCAAATCTAAAATCGTACCTACTCTCTGGTTTCAGAATAAATCATTTGGTCAACGGCTGTAACCCCCAATAGTTAATATCAGGCAGTTTTTTGCGATAGGTCTTGAGAATCCGGTTCATCAAACGATATATTTTGCCCACCGCAGCTCCACTTTCTACACTACTGTTCACCACAAAAGCCCAACTAATGCCACTTTGAGAAGCGACCACAATGGCATCGGTTCCCCCAAAGCTTCCCGAACGCCAGCATTCATACGATCGACACCCTCTCCAGCCCAACACCTTTCTGATGTCGCCTGCCTCGGGGGTGATCATCTCTTTTACGGCTTGCTCACTCAAGATATCAGGCACTGTTTTCCTTCCATCAATGGCATTGGTAAGTCGCAGTAAGTCCAATGGAGAAGCAATCCAAGCACCCGCGCCAGCCAAGGCATCTAGGTTGTTCCCCCCGTAAGTACGAGGTACTTTTTTACGAGGATCGTACACCGAACGCACCTTGGGGACTGTTTTCGCATCGTAATACTTGACTTCCAGTGGAGCACGTTGTGCGACAAAACTCTTTCCCAATTGAATTCCATTGATTCCAATTGGTTTGAGCAACGCCTGCACATAAGTTTCGTAGGGCATCCTGGCAATTTTTTCTACAACTTTTCCCAAAATAGCATAACCATAATTGGAGTACCCAAACTCCACTCCTGGTTTACGCCAAAGCCTCCGAGCAAACACATATTTGGTGACATCATCCAGCGTGATAGGAGACTTGATACCTAGTCTTTTGGCTATTTCTAAGGGGCGAAACATGGGGTCACCATTGCATTTACGACACCAACCCGCGGTATGGTTCAGGAGTTGTTTCACTGTGATATGGTACATGCGCTTGTCACGGGCTTTGAGATACAAGTCGCCATTTAAGATTCCTGTTTTGCCAAAAACCGTATCATTCAAGCTTAGCTTTTTGTCATCTACCAACTTCATCACCGCCACTGCAGTGATTAACTTAGATACACTGGCAATGCGAAATTTATGGCCAGGATGCACCTTGATGCTGTCTTCCAGGTTGGCATACCCGTATCCTTTGGCGTACACCAATTTACCATCTTTGACAATGGCCATCGAGGCTCCTTTGAGTTGAAAAGTATCCAAGTAATGATTGATTAAACTATCAACAGGGCGCAGGTCGGCAAAATCAAATACTTCGTTGGTGAGCTGCTTTTTGGCAATTGCCGTGCGGAAAACTGGGGCAATGTGATTCGGAGGATTGGTGGGTTCTGAATTGCATTGGGTCAGGACCCCCAATGCACTGATACTGAATAATAAAAATTGCCTTTTTGCCATGGATTCAAACAAAGGTTGCTTTTGAAGCAACAAATGTAAGATGCGCAACCACAGGAAACAAAAGGACACAAAAAAACCTCGTTTTCTGAAATGAGCACTATAAATACGTTTATTTCCCAGGTTACTTTTTAGTAATAAGAAATAGATTTGAGGTAGCCTGGTACTGGTTGAAGTTTCCTAACTTCAACCCGAAGATAAGGAACAGTTTGCAACTGTTCTCATTTTGAAAAAAATGACCTGAGTACACACTAAGGGATGAAACAAAAATAAGTTTCCCAATTTATGTTTCTAATTTGTATAA
>CALDJV010001158.1 GCA_937899305.1 uncultured Cytophagaceae bacterium | reverse complement strand
TTGGCGCATTCTCAATAAGTATTTTCATATCAATTACAGGTGTTTGTTATTCTAAGATACAAAAATTTTGATTAGGGTGCTCAAGGCAAAAAGAGGCTGTCTCATAAATATGAGGCAGCCTCTCTCTTTATTTTTAAAATAAAGTAACCTTACTTAGACCCTACTCCCATCAAGTGCTCTTTGAGGTAGTCTACATACAAGCTATACAATAGCACGTAGCTGGCCCCATTGTAAGCCACACCATGGGCTCCAGGAGGGTAAATTCTCAAATCTACATCCTGGCCTTTGTCAGTCATGGCTTTCATCAGTTGGAAAGTGTTTTGTACGTGTACATTTTCGTCCATCGTAGAATGCGAAAGCAACATTTTACCTGGCATGCGCTTGGCATATTTGCTTACCGAACTATTGATATAACCTTGCTCATTGTCGCCCAAAAGGCCCATGTAGCGCTCAGTATAGATGCTATCGTACAAACGCCAGTCGGTTACTGGAGCAGTTACAATGGCTACCTTGAAAATATCGGGGTAGTTGAGCTGGGTAAAGCTGGCCATGTAACCACCATAACTATGACCACGAATCGCGATTTTATTGCCATCTACCCAAGGCTTGGTGGCCATAAATTTCGCAGCTTCCGCAAAGTCTTTGGCTTCGTTGTGCCCCAGGTTTTTGTAGACTACTTTTTCAAATTTACTTCCATAACCTCCACTTCCACGGTTATTTACATTGATGATTACGAAGCCTTCTTGGGCCAAATATTGCTCCCAGCCATTGTTGGCAAAGTCATTATACACTCCTTGTGATCCAGGACCTCCATAAATATTGACAATCAAAGGATACTTCTTGTTCTTGTCAAAGTTCATGGGCTTGATCACGTAGATGTCTACTTTTTGCCCATCCGATGCCTTGAAACTCATCAGTTCCTTTTTGGCATATCCTGAGGCAATTTGTTTTTTCACCCGTTCGTTGGTTTCCAAATCCTTGATTTTCTTCCCTTTGGTACTCCACAAAGCTACCTGAGTAGGGGTGTTTACATTAGAGTAGCGATCGATGTAGTATTTGCTGTTGGGCGAAAAGTTAATGTAATGACGTCCAGCTATTTTAGTCAACTGTTTTTTGCGCTTGCCCTTGAAATCTATCGAGTACAAGTGACGTTCGGTAGCGGCATTTTCAGTAGAGGCATAAAAAATGGTTTTACGCTTTACATCTATGTTGTATACGTTGGTTACCTCCCATTTTCCTTTGGTTACTTGGTTAATGAGCTTGCCATTGTAGTCATAACGGTAAAGGTGACTCCAACCATCGCGGTCCGAAATCCAGAAAAACTCCTTGCGATCTTCGGGAAAGAAAAACAAGTGATTGACTCCGGCAAAAAAGTCGAATACATCGATCCATACTTTGCTTTTTTCTTCCATTATTTTTTTACCCTTACCTGTCTTGGCATTGTGGAAAAACAGCTGTAAGTGGGTTTGTTCTCTATTCATATGCACCACGGCCAGCTCACCCGAATTGGCGGTCCAGTACAAACGCGGTACATAACCGTCGTTGAGGTTGATGTCCATCCATTGGCGGCTTTTGGCAGCCACATCCAGTACTCCAATCTTTACAATGGGGTTTTTGTCACCTACCTGAGGGTATTTTATTTTGATCCACTTTTTGTGGGTCTTGCTGTAGTCGGTCATCTGAAAAACAGGCACCTCACGCTCATCGGTTTGCCAAAAAGCAATGTATTTGCTATCTGGCGACCATACCCAAGCCTGAGCCAAGCCAAATTCTTCTTCGTAGGCCCACCCATAACGACCATTGTATAAAAAGTTTTTCTCGTCGCCATCGTTGGTCAAACGGGTTTCTTGCTTGCTAGCAAAATCGTACACAAACATATCTCCCTTGCGCTCATAACCCACTTTTTTACCATCGGGCGAGAGTTGAGCCGTTTGGGCATCTTTAGCCACCAACTTCAAGGTTTTGTCTTGAATAGAATAAAAGTAGTAGTCTGCAATACCTGAACGACGCCATACTGGGCGGAAATTGGTCTTGAACAAGAGGTATTTTGAATCTTTGGAAAACTCAAAGGAACTGTAACGAAATTGGCGACTGCTGCCTGGGAAAGTCATTTTTTTGGAATCAAATACCACGGCCTCCTGCTTGGTTTTGGGCGTAAACGACTTGATCACCCCCCGACCCTCTATGTACGAAAAAGTCTCTCCACTGTTGATCCAGTTAACGCTCCTTGGACCACTAGATCCTCTCAAACCAGCCCCCAAGGCAGCCCGAAGTGAGGGATATTTTTTTTGACTCCAGCCCGGCAATGCCAACAAGCAAATCAACCCGGCTAGTAGTAAGTGTTTTTGTATTTGGGTAATTCTTCTAATCATATCTTTTAATATTAACTATTGATAAAATTAAGGTATTTTCTCTCATTTTGCCTATTCTGATGGTTCAATGTTTAGTAGTATGCTTCAAGGTGTATCGTATCACCTTGTAATCAACTGGCCATCACAATGCAAACGCTACTTTGGACTATTCTGTCTTTTTGTAAAATTAATTAAAGAAGTAGAGTTTTTAGATAAAGTGTCGTTTTTTTCGAGAAAACCAAATTGTTCACCAATCTGTTTAGATTTTGGAAAGCAGTAGCTTTTATGTGTAATTTTGCCATTGTATAACAAATGGTCAAAAGTTTTTTCAAAAGCCAAGTAAAAGATGATTGTGACTGAAGATAACAAACTGAAAAAGCTAATAGTAGTAGGCGATCGGGTATTGATACGCCCCAAAAGTCCTTCTGATCAAACCAAGAGTGGTTTGTATTTGCCTCCTGGTGTACAGGAAAAAGAACAAATTCAAAGTGGCTATGTCATCAAAGTAGGGCCAGGTTATCCAATTCCGCTTCCTCACGACAACAGTGACGAACCCTGGA
This sequence comes from uncultured Cytophagaceae bacterium, assembly GCA_937899305.1. Classification (GTDB taxonomy): domain Bacteria; phylum Bacteroidota; class Bacteroidia; order Cytophagales; family Microscillaceae; genus Microscilla. The sequence continues at coordinate 7,813 of CALDJV010001158.1, read as the reverse complement.
AAGATACTCAGGAAAAGACCCAATACGTACCTTTGCAGGTAAAAGAGGGTGATTTGGCAATTTTCTTATTGGGAGGTTCACACGAAGTACAATACCAGGAAGAGAAATATTATATTGTACCTCAAAGCTCTATTTTGATGCTGGAGCGTGACGATGAGCTTTTTGATTGATGGTACTCGCACGGTCTTCACTTACCTGATGGGTTGTAAAAATCCATCAGGTATAAAACCACAACTGATCTCAAAGTTTAACCCCCATCCATAAAATATCATCACGTTGCTTTGCACCTTCCATATGTTTGCTCAGCGCTGTTTGCAATGCCTCTTTTTGTGTTTGCAAGCTTGCCTGAGTATGCGCTTCTAAAACGCTCCGAATTTGACCACGGGTAAACTTTTTCCTCCGCAGATTATTTTGATCTTCCAATCCGTCGGAGCCTAAGTAAATGAAGCTACCTGTAACCAAGGTAAATGTTTCTTCTCGATAGGGAAGTTTCTCGACCTGAAAGCCTCCAACCGATTTTCTGGTTCCTTTTATTTCGGTCAGTTTCGAGTCAGCAGGCAGTTTATAAAAGAGTCCAGTTTTGGCACCCGCCATTTGTATTTCGTAATTGGAGTCTTGTGGAGTAATGCTTACCACTACCCCATCCATTCCACTGGTATTGTTGGTATCTTTTTGGTGGAGTACCAATTGAATTTCATCGTGCATTTGATTCAAAATGGCCGCAGGGCTAACTACATTACCTATCCTGACAATGCGATCCAACAAATTATGGGCAATCAGGGTCATAAAAGCTCCTGGAACTCCGTGCCCGGTACAATCTACGGTGATCAAAAAAATACTTCCCTGGTGCCGGGTAACCCAATAAAAGTCTCCTGAAACTACATCTTTGGGACGATAGATCAGGAAATAATCCGTAAAATATTTACTCAGTCGTTCGGGGCTAGGTAATACTGCTTGTTGAATGGTACTTGCGGCCCGAATGCTATTTTGAATCTGCTTGTTTTTACGACTCAATTCGTCGTTTTTAGAGGCGATAAAATCCCGCTGGGCTTGCATTTCTTCCTGTTGTTGGTACAGTTCCTCATTTTGGGTGGACACTTCGTTTTTTTGAATTTCAAGGGCGTAAATGAGGTTTAAATTTTGTTTTTCTGAGCCCAGGTTTTTCTTTAGCAAAAACAATAGCAGATAAAACAATCCTCCAATACCAATAAAATAATCAACGGTATTTAGGATTGGAGAACGAAAAGGTTGACTAGACAAAGGAACATCTACCCAATAAATAAGCCGTTCCATAAAAAATAATAATAGACCCGCATATATCATTAATGGTATGAAAATCTTAGGTTCTCGTTGATCCGCTACCAAAAAAGTAAACAGCACAAAGGTAAGTGCAATGATCAATAGTGAAGGAATGATGGATTCGTTATCCTGAATAACAGAGGCGATGTACAAAGTAGAGTTGATACTTGGGAAAATGGCCACCATGACTCTAGATAAGGTATGATACCCATGCTTATTGAGTAATAGAACGAAGATACCACAAATTACCCCTCCTAATAATGGAAAAATTAAGATTTCGGGGGTAAATAATAAACTAATCACGATAAACCCTACTCCTATAAGTTCCAATAATATAGCAATGGCGTTTGATAGATACACTTTATCTCGCATATAGCCATCCATTCCATCATAAATTCCTGTATATAATATTTTTCTTAACATTGTTAATTTCTACGAGGTTTAAATGGTTTTATTGATGTAGCCTTGAGGGTTTGAGAATCCGCTGACTTTTATATACGTTAAAACCCACCTTGCTTGTTTATTATTTTCTACTCAAACTTGTCTACCTTCATTAAAAAAACTACTGGTCACCTCTTATATCCTAAAAAAAAAGAGGGTCACGTTCGTAACCCTCTTTTTTTCAAACAAATACCGTTTATTTTTTACTCATTGCCATAATCTAATTCTACATCTACTCGGCGATTTTTTCTACGCCCAGCCTCCGTATTGTTAGGAGCAATGGGTTTGTGTTCTCCTTCACCTTTCACAATCATTTTGTTTTTGATGCCTTTGTCAAGCAGGTATTTTTCTACCGCTTGGGCACGTTGTAAAGATAAGGTTCGATTAAACGCTTCCTCCCCTAAATGATCAGTATGTCCAGTGATTGTTACTACTACATTTGGATGCTCTTTTAGCTCTTTCACCAACTCATCCAGGTAAGGAATCATTTTAGGATTTACTTCTGAACGACGATAGCCAAATGCTTTGTCTTCAATCTCAACAGTGATCTTCTTTAGACGTTGTTTCTTTATATCTGATATTCCTTTACAGCCATTCAACGCCTTGGTACCTGCAACATCAGGGCAAGCATCATCAATGTCAGCAATGCCATCACCATCTCTATCTGGACATCCTTTGAGTGCGGCAAGTCCCGCTACCTGAGGGCAACGGTCGTCTTTGTCGGCCACTCCATCATTATCAGTATCCGGACAACCCTTGAACTGAGCCGTTCCAGCCACTTGAGGGCAGGCATCTTCACTGTCCTTGATGCCGTCTCCGTCACTATCTGGGCAGCCTTTGAATTTCGCTATTCCAGCTACTTGAGGACATTCATCGTTTTTATCTTCGATGCCATCTCCATCTGTATCTGGGCAACCGTTGAACTTCGCTACTCCTGCTACATTCGGACAAACATCGTCTTTATCAGCTACACCATCCCCGTCGCTGTCTGGGCAACCATTGGTGGCTGCAGTTCCAGCCAGTTTTGGGCAAGCATCATCTTTGTCAGGTACTCCGTCTTTGTCACGGTCACGGGTGGTATTCTTCCCTAGTACTTTGCGAATACCCAAATGAATCTCGGGCGCACCATTTTGCCAAGCCTGGTTATCATCCGATAAACCCAAATCATAGCTAAACGAAGCAAAGAAAGCCGAGCGATTGTATTCTAACGACGCGGTGGCCGCTCCGTTGGTATTGTACCAAAGCCCTACCCCCACATTGGCAGTATTGATATGATAACGAAACCAACTACCCGCTCTTAGTAGCGTCTCTTCTACGTTTTCTACCTGTACCGTAGGCATGATACTAAAGTTGGCAGTACGCAATATACGATACCCCGCAATGGCATTTAATCGTAGCCCTTGCTGTACGGCATTATCAGCTCCGCCCAACAAAAAAGACCCGGTAGGCTCATTGATATTGTGCCCGGCCAATCCCAGGAAAAACACGGGGAGGCCGTTTTCGTCAGTCGCGTGAAAGTACAACCCACTGGCAAACGAAATTGTATTGACCGTATTGCCGTCAAAGTTTTCGCCTAGTGCCTGGGTATTGTCAATCACCCCATTGCTAATCTGACTATTGGTTACAAAGCCGTTCAGATCTAATCGGCGGGAAAAGAAACCTCCCTGAGCCCCAAAACTCAATTGAAGAGGATAATCACCCATTTTACCTACTTGAATATTGTAAGCCAGAGAGAGCATGCCTCCCTGGTTTATCAAAAATTCGCCTTCCTGGTCACTAATCACCGACAAACCCAACGCCGCTCGTCGTTCACTGTCTTTTCCTTGCAAGAAAGGCACAATGGCCGAGATCATCGGAGTGGTAAATTTTTGTCCACTCAAAGCTTGTTGTTGGCGAAATCCCAAACTCAACTGCAACGCATTGTCCTTGGCCACCATTGCTGGATTGGTCAAAAACGGAGTATAGTAGTATTGAGAAAAGTTCAGGTTTTGGGCTTGGGCGGTAGCTACCAAAGCCAATTGCACAAGCATTACCCAAATGTATGTTTTAAAATTTTTCATTTTCATTGTTGTTTAAATGTTGTGCAATTTTTATCTCACCAAATAGACTTCTCCAGTCTGGGTTTTTACTGCAGTGCCATCCTGGTAAGTACCACGAATTTGCCAAATGTAGGTGCCAGTAGGTAACTTCTGACCATTCAGTTCTCCGTTCCAACCGTTTTGAGTCACCTCATTTACATTATTGCTAGAGAACACTACGGCTCCTTTGCGATTGTAAATTTTAAGGCTTACCGTCGCCAAAGTAGGGGCTGAAATCAAAAATACATCGTTGCTACCATCCCCATTTGGCGTAAATAAATTAGGTGCAGCCAAATTATTCGCAGCAAATGCGGCTTCTCCATTGATCGTAAAAGTATATGGATTGGTAGCCGAGTTATTCGCAATGCTTATCGTGGCCGTTCGGGTACCTGCTGCAGTAGGCGTAAACACCACCTGGAAAGTAGTATTGCTACCAGGCGCTACGGTAGTTGCAGTAGGCTGGGTAATCGTAAACTCACTACTATTGGTTCCACTTACTGCTACAACAGGGCTTCCGCTCAGTTGTAAATCTGCCCCTCCCGAGTTGGTTATGGTAAATGTAATCAAGCTACTACTTTGATTTATATCCACATTTCCAAAACTATAACTACCTGTGCCTGAGGCCAAAGTGGTTGTTCCCTGAGTAACTGACATAATAGGTGCGTCGGCTACGGTAAGGGTTTGCACTACATCTGCGGCAGCATTGTAATTGGCATTTCCAGCTTGGCTTGCCGTAATATCCGTGGTTCCGGGTCCTACAATGGTTACGGTACTCCCCGACACTGTAGCCACGGCAGTGTTAGAACTGGTATACGTTACGGTTAAACCTGAACTTGCCGTACCCGTCAGGGTAAAGTTTGCATCACCCACGGTTTTGTTGGCATCAGTTCCCAAATCAAAAGTGATGGTCTGGTCGGCCTTATTTACGGTAAGGGTTTGGGTTACATCAGGCGCCGCATTGAAATTGGTATTTCCTGCCTGACTCGCTGTAATGACGGTAGATCCGACTCCCACAATCGTTACCGTATTGCCTGATACAGTTGCTACTGCTGGATCCGAACTCGTGTAAGTGACCGTTAAACCAGAGCTTGCGGTTCCAGTCAGGTTAAACGCTGCATCACCAAATGTTTTGGTAGCATCGGCTCCCAAAGCAAAAGTAATGGTTTGATCGGCTTTAGGAGTAGCAGTATTGACCTCAGCTCCGGTGCTTTCAAAAGTATTGGTGCCTCCACAATCGTTGTAAGCAAATACTTTAAAATAATAGGTAATTCCTGAGGTCAAACCAGTCACGGTTATATTCGGTGTAGCCGAAGTTCCCGCATAAATCACTTGCTCTCCAGCACCTGCCCAGGTAAGGTTGGCGGTTGGCAAGGTAGTCGCATCGGTTGGAGTCGTAAAAGTATTCACCTCATTGATTTTCACCACATATCCGGTAGCTCCTCCCGCAGGTGCAGTAAAACTTGTAAAAGGAATACTGTTGGCAGTAGCGGTACCCAACACGATACTAGTTACTGGATTGGCCGGACCATTACACAAGGTAAAGTCTTCCTTGGGACTTGGGGCAGCACCAGTCAAAATATTTCCTGCATCATCGCTGATAGACACACCTGCCGCAAAATTCAATCCTACGGTTCCGTTCAAAGTAGCCAGATCACCTCCTGAAACTAACACATCATATAGACCAGGGCTTGCTTCAGTTACCGAAGTAATGGTGGCAGTAGTACCAGTGACTTCAAAATCGGCGGCATCTACATTGATTACCTGAGTATCAAATGACACTCGAAAAGTTACCTGATCAGCTGAAGTAACCATAGTAGTAGGGTTACCTCGGGTAAAACTTACCACAGATGGAGATTGATTATCTAAGGTATAGGTTTCATCGGTACCAGGTTCGGCTACCGTCAAAATGTTTCCTGCCAAGTCGGTGATAGATGCGGTTGCCCTTAGGTCCAAGCCAATTGTTCCATTGATAGCAGCCATATCACCTCCTGATATTTGTACATCATAAGTAGAGGCAGTGAGCGGAGTCACTATAATGGAGGCTCCGGTTGGCCCAATCGCTGTAAAATCAGCCAAATCTACATTTTGTACATCCTCACTAAAAGTAGCTAAGAAAGTAATGGCATCTGCATTGGTAATTTGAGCAGCTGGTGTCTTACGAGTAAAACTCACTACGGTTGGTGCAGTGTTGTCTACAGTGTAAGAACTTTCATCGGTGCCAGTGGGTGTACCATCAAGTAAAGCATTGCTTGAGATGTCTTCAATATTCTGAGTACTGCTAAAACTCAGGGTAACCGTAGCATTTAGACTAGCTAAATCTCCTCCTGAAAGCATTACTTCATATGTACTCGCCGATAACTGATTCACACTAATGGAAGCCGTAGTATTACTGGCTTCAAAATCATCATTACTTACATTTTGTACATCTTCATTAAAAGTCACCAAGTAGGTCAACATATCTACATTGGTTCGTTCACTGGTAGGAACGTCTCTTGTAATACTAGTGACGGTAGGATTCCCAGAATCCACCAATACTAAGGTAGTGCTTGCTACACTGTTTAAGGTAGTGTTGGCATTGTTCCCTGCCACATCAGTAATGGTTCCTCCGTTCAAATCTATCGTAGTCCCCACTGCTATTCCGTCGTTGTCAAAATCTCCCGCCTGAACTGTGTAACGGAAAACTAAAGCCGAACTACCTGTTCCAGTTACATAAGTAGCTTGTCGAGTAGTAGTCCCGATCGTGATAGCAATTTGTGGTGTACCAGTCACACTCACATTTTCACCAAAATTAACCGTAAAGTCCATATTCGCCCCTGTACCATAGGTAGCATTCGCTGGTACATTCACCGAGGTGACTACTGGACTGTTCGCATCGATTGGGTCAGCTGCTTGGCTGATTGCAGTCGTAAAAGCAGTAGAATTATTGCCTGCCGCATCGGCTAAAATAAAATTCACCGGAATATTGTCGCCCGCCGCACGGTCCATATTGCCTTCCACTACCGTGTAAGTAGCGGTGTAGTTTCCGCCACCGTTGTCAGTAAAGCCAGTCACCGCGACGCCATTTACCTCACCAGTATTGAGACTCAAGCCAGCTTCACCCGCTACAATCGTCACTGTAATCGCATCGCCTACTTTGGCCGCTGCATTCGGAATGCTTACACTCGTTACCGATGGACTATTCGCATCAATCGGATCACCTGCTTGGCTAATTGCAGTGGTAAAAGCCGAAGAGGTATTGCCTGCCGCATCAGATAAAATGAAATTCACTGGAATATTGTCGCCCGCTGCACGGTCCATATTGCCTTCCACTACCGTGTAAGTAGCCGTATAGTTACCGCCACCGTTGTCAGTAAAGCCAGTTACCGCGACACCATTTACCTCACCAGTATTCAAACTCAAACCTGCTTCGCTCGCCACAATCGTTACCGTAATTGCATCACCTACTTTCGCTCCCGCATTCGGAATGCTGACCGAAGTAATCGTGGGGGTATTGGCATCAATGGGATCGCCCGCTTGGCTAATCGCAGTCGTAAAAGCAGTAGAATTATTACCTGCCGCATCGGCTAAGATAAAATTCACTGGAATATTGTCCCCAGCCGCGCGGTCCATATTGCCTTCCACTACCGTATAAGTAGCCGTATAATTACCGCCACCATTGTCAGTAAAGCTGGTTACCGCTACACTATTTACCTCACCAGTAGTCAGGCTCAGGCCGGCTTCACCCGCTACAATCGTTACCGTAATCGCATCGCCTACTTTGGCCGCCGCATTCGGAATGCTGACCGAAGTAACCGTAGGACTGTTCGCATCTATCGGATCGCCCGCTTGGCTGATCGCAGTCGTAAAAGCAGTAGAATTATTGCCTGCCGCATCAGCTAAGATAAAGTTCACCGGAATATTATCCCCCGCCGCACGGTCAGTGTTGCCTTCCACTACCGTGTAAGTAGCCGTATAGTTACCGCCACCATTGTCAGTAAAGCCAGTCACCGCGACAC
>CALDJV010001157.1 GCA_937899305.1 uncultured Cytophagaceae bacterium | reverse complement strand
AATTAAGTAAACAAGCATAGTCACGAACGAATCCTAATTATTACACTAACTAACTATTACACTTCACCATATTTTCGTTTGTTACAATCAAGCTGTTTTGCTGATACAGGTACACAATCTCAGGGAGTGATACCATAAAAGCAGATTGAATGCAGAAAGCCCACCATTTTATGAAGTATTGATATTGATTGCTCATGGGGTATTTTATTTAGGTAAAAGCATTTACTCAAACAATTATTCTACAGCTACTTCTTCATCACGCACTACTACCCACCGCCCGTTTTTCTTTTTGAGTGCGCTCTTCATATAGGTACTTACCAATACATAATCAATCACTGCACTATCCAGAGCTAGGTTAAACTGTACATCATAAACTTGAGGATGTGACCTGAGATCTGTATCTGCTCTTGGCTCTATGGTAAGCAAGGTTTCTAAAAACGACCTTTTTTGATAATCATCATTAGCCAAAAATTTTTTAAATGCCTTGCGGTAAATGTCGTGGTAATAGAGTATCCCTAACCTTTTAAGTTTGACAGAAGGGGTAAAGTTTTGCAGAGTGTCCCAAGGTACCTTTTTGTCAAATCCTACCGCATAGGGTAATTGCCCCTGTATCACCAAATATTTGGCATCTGCAAACCATTTGTTCTTCCTTTCAAACCGCGAAAAATTAAAAGGAGAGGCCTCATACAAATTTAATATCTCCTGAGTGGGGGCATCTGTAGCAACAGTTTTGGGTTGGCGGCCCGAATACTGCTGCCAACGGTCAATGAATGCCTGTAGCTGTGGGGTAGACTTTGCCTCAAATGCCGCTTGTAGTTGTTGATACAACGAATCGGCCACTTGGTTGATCCGAATCGCCTTGAGTACATCAGCTGGCGAACGGACCAACTTGGGGGCTACCCGTTGGGCTACCTCCTGGCGGATGGTATCGCCAGCGTGGGGGATGGTATCGTCTAGATCGTGGGGCACATCTTGTTTGGAACTACAAGCCACGGCGGCCCAAAGCAACCAGCCATACGCCCAATATTTAATAATGTTTTGATTATACATAATTGGCATTATTTATCCTCTTGTTTTTCTTTTTTGTATTCGTTGTAATAGTATTGTATTAACCGATCAGCTTCTCTGATTTTCTCCGGGCTTTGGTTTTCTTTAATGAGATATATTTTATACCGCTTGTATGCCCGATACTTAAAAAAAGGTGTGGTACTTTCCCAAGAAGGATGATTAAATTGGGTTTCGTAGGCTTTTCGGTGATCATGATTAGCATCTTTGTAATGCTTCATGCCATGCCCGGTATATTCGTGGGCTCCCAAAGCATTTACTATATTGGCGACGGTAGTAAGTTCAGTTTTAGCATCATCACTTTCTTGATTGACCGACATACGAAAGGGAGCTCCATTGACAGAGGTAGAAGCATACGGTCTGTCACTAGGGTTGTTATACTGATCTTTGCCCTTTCTTACCGATACGGCTTCGCCTTTCACATCGAGCATGTCATACCCGGCTTTTTCTAAAATATCGGTATATACCCGGCTATAGGCCCTGGCCGATAAGTCGGCTTCTTGCAAACCTACCGCACATTGTTGCAGTATTTTGAGTTTTTCCTGGACCGAGCCTTTGGTCTCGTCGTACAAGTATTCTAAACCCCCTTTGTTTTTTAGAGCCGCCTCCAGTTTTGCTTTAGACACTATTTTTACAGCGTCAGTTTTTTTATCGTCATCAAACAGATAATTTCCTGCTTCGTCATAGTACCTGTCAAACAGCCCTTCCTGCGAGGCTGGTTTCTTTTTATTCCGTATCACGGGGCGTTGTTTGGCCCGAATGGGTGGCTTTCGCCCCTGCTTAGACTGGATAGGTCCCAGTTTACCCTCACGGGTGCGGTAAGGCACTTGGCCCTTTGGTTGACTCTTGGGCTTTTGCTGTACGGTTGGCTGCGGTTGGTCTGCAGCATGGTCTTGTTGTGTTTTTTGTGTATGCATGTCTTTTGTTGGCTAAAGTGATACGCCAGTTTGATGATGAACGAAAAAAATGAATATCTAAATCAAGGTCATAAGGGGAGATAGAATAGCCAGGAGTTGGGTTAATTTTGAAAAACAAGGGGCGACCAGTAGTCACCCCTTGAGGCCTAATTATACCACATTAAATCAACTGTTTTCCCCTGTTCGAAAAACGAAACTGAATAAGAGACCGTTAGTAACTGCTCTTTAGGCTTCCTTCTTATTCCACTTACGACTATTATTGTTCTTGACGGCCAAGCCGCCAAATTTGCCTGATGGTTTGGGCAAAAACCAGGAGGCCAGGCCCCCCGGTGCATCCCTCGGTTCGGCTTTGCTTATTGCTGATATACGAGGAAAATACTGAGGCAAAAGTAAAGCCCACCAAAGTATCAAACAAGGTACTTTAGCGGGCTTACCCGAATGTTTTCTTTTTGTATACTTGGGTTCCCCGGCTACCCAACTGGGGTAAAAAGGCAATCTAACCCATTGATAAACAATGGGTAATCTGGGGAATTAAGGGTTGGGTATTTTTCGGGGTTTTACCCAGCGTTGTCCAATAAGTTTTTTTTGGCGTTGGGCTTTAAAATGACTCACAAACTTAAAAAGCGACCCCAGTTGGGCTTCGACGGCCAGTTTTCTGGCTTGGTATTTTACCTGATCGCGGTTGGTGCCAAAGTGGGTCGCCAGCTCGGCAAAACTCTGACCCCGATACATAAGGGTTACAAGTTGGGTTTCGTCGGGACGCAACTGGCGGTTGAGCTTTTTGCGTAGGGTATTTATCAGGGCTTTTTCGGCTTGTATTTGGCGTTGCTCAGGTAGCAGGCGTTGTTGCCACCCCAGCCAGCCCAACCCCAACAACAGGGCCGCCACCCCCACATAAAGCGGCCACTGAGAGCTGTACCAAGGATGAGCCCGAACCGAGGCCAGGCTAGAGGTCAGGGCCTGAACCCGACGTTGATCCTGAACGGCCAAGCGCTGGCTGTAGTTGGCATACCAAGCCTGGGCAGCCTCTAGCTTGGCCGCGTACTTATCGCGCAGAGCCGGGGGCAGGGTTGGAGCCTGAAGTATGTCGCGGTATATTCGGATAAATTTTTTGTTAAGGGCGCGTTTGTCTATCAGGTGGGTTTTGTGCTGGAGCGCGGCCCCCATAAGCGAGTCGAGCCGCCTAAAGCCGGGCCGGGCAACTTGGGGCCCCAGGTTCGTGAGTTGCCACAAAGCCTGGGCCTGGGCTACAAACAAACCCGGCTCCAGCAAACGACAACGAATGCCCTGGGCTTGCTGTAGCCAAGGCCGAGCTTTGGCCGGGCGGCGGTCAAAGCATAAATATTTGGCCAAAGTAGCATAGTGGTAGGCTTGGTTGTCGGGGGAAGTAGTAGCTGGAGCCCCAATTATGATTTGGTGCTGGTAATAAGCGGCGGAGTCGTATACCCCAAACCTAAAAAAAGCCTGGGCCAAGCTTTCGTAACTGTCGGGTATGCGCTTTGGATCATGGCGGAGCCTCAGACCCAATGCCCGCCGTAAAGCAGGCAGGGCACTTTCTTTTTTTTCTTCCAACAGTATTCTTCCTCGCAAATTGTAAGCATAGCCTAGCCCTTTAAAATTTTGGTGGCGTTGCAAAAAATCAATATTTTTTTGGGTAGCTTTTTTGGCTTGGGTATAAGCGCCCATTTTGTAAAAAGCATTGGCAATGCTCTTATTTACCTTAAAATAGGTTGCCGAATCTAACGCCTGCTTTTGGGCTTCTTGATAACTTTTGATAGCAACCCTATAGGAACAAGCTGTAGCAGCAGCATAGCCTATCAAATAAAATGCACCATATTTTTGTCGAGGTTCATGAGCAAGCTTAAGGGCTTGTCGAGCATAATACAGACTAGAGTCGTAATTGATAGTAGCCAAGGCATGAGCTCGTTGGTAAAGGCGCTGGTATTGGCTGCTCTGAGGGTAAGCCTTGGTAGTAAATAAGAGCATTGCGCACGCCAGACAAAGTAATTGCTTCATAGTTTAGATCTAAATAGTTAAATTGCCACTGCTTATTGCTAGATGTACTGCAAATTTAAAAATAGTAATGATGAAAAAAACAAAAAAAAACCAAAGCCTTGATTCGGCAAAATTGACCCAGGCAGAAATGGCCCAGGTATACGGCGGCTGTTGTGGTGATCCAATAGATCCACCACCCCAACCTGTGGGAACCGTAGTATCTGCCAAGAGTACGGGAAGTGATTAGTACGTTGGTTGTTCTTGGTCTACGAACTGCCCCACATCAGGGGCTTTTTTTTTAGTTACTTTCTAAGCTAACATTTTAGTTAACCAAAGTCAACTAAAATGTTAGTTTAGCTGTTTTTTGGTTGGCGTACGTATCTCCGTAGGTGCCTATTCAACAAAAATTGGCCAATACTCAAAAACAACAGTATGGGTTGGATGTGGTTTTAATGTCGATTACTCATTGGGCAAAAGCGTACCCAGCTCCTGAGCAGAGCAAGAGTAAGAGCCCACGACGAATAATTGTAAAAATATACATTTCCATAGGTTGCAGGAAGTGTCAGGTTAGTAATCAATGTTTGAGGTGTCTAATCAAAAATACAGCAGGTGTTCAGATAAAAGGCGCTGTTTTAGTGGTGATCATTTACTTTGTTTTGTCAACTCCTTTGTTCTTTCTTTTTGGATTCAAACTTTTCTATTTCTTCATTAAGCAAAAAACGAATAAAACCTGAAAGTCCCGCAAATCCCTTAGACTTAGCAACCTCCATCGCTTTGGCTTTAAACTCTTGATCTATTCTTACTTCAAACCTTGATTCGTTTGCCATTGGATTTATGTTTTGATATTGTACGTACAAATAAAGGGTTTTTTTGAAAAAATGACTAGATAAATCTTGATTATACAGCTTTTTAATGTATATTTGTACGTACAAAAACAGTACATGTTCTTTGAAATTCGTTTTTAAGATTTATCACTGCCAATGTTGAAAAAACAATTGCGGTGAAGTTTGCTAATTAACAAATAAAAATGCCCAAAGCTCAAAGTTTGGACGCGGAGAGCTAAGGGCAAAAGTTTCACATTAATAAAACTATAACTACAAATGTACGAAAACCAAACCCCTCCCACAAGAAGGCAGGAAGGAAATCCTCTGGAGGCTTCCAAACTATTAACCTCTGCTTTTAAAAATACCATTGAAGTATTTGAATATCTCTCTGACGGAGAAATTTATATGCATGAAGTGTCACTTCTCGGAGCGCTCAATGATCACTACGAAATTGTAGGTGCCAACTGTCGCAGTGGAAAAGAGCAAATCTTTTTTACTTGGGATGGTCAACCTCAAAAAGCCACCAAAGAAAACATCCAAGCTTACCTTTCCAAGTTGGCGGAGCAAGCCTATTTTGAGTAGATGCAGGATGATTTTCAGTAATTAATTGTTGAGGTCAATATACCGCAAATACCAGATGTGAATTATTAATTTTCAGGTAAATCAATGGCATACTCGAGTATGAAATCCACGGCCAAAGTAGTTCATAAAGCCTACAAGTTTCGTTTGTATCCAACGGGCGAACAAAGGACAGTACTTCATAAGCACTTTGGCCACTGCCGTTTTGTGTACAACCACTTCTTGGCGGAACGAATGGCATTTTACGAAGCAAACAAAGACAAACCTAAAGGAGTAAAGAAGAGCCTGAACTATTCTGATAACCAAAGTGTATTACCAAAGCTCAAAAAAGCCACGGATACAGAATGGCTCAAGGAAGTGAATTCTCAAAGCTTGCAAGTTGCCCTTCAGAACCTGGATAAAGCTTACCAACGCTTCTTCAAAGAAAAAAAGGGCTTTCCCAGATTCAAGTCAAAAAAGCACAAGCAAAGCTTTACCGTACCCCAAAGATTCACGTTTTTCTCTGGAGTAAAACCTACTAAAACTCTTTTTGGCTCCAAAGAAATACCTTCTAAATATTCATGGCTCAAAATACCTAACCTACCAAAGAGCATACCGTTGCTCAAAGTAAAAGCACACCGAAAGCTACCCAAAGAGGCGCGAATTCTTTTTGTGACCATCAGTAAAACACCCACGAACAAGTATTTCGCAAGTCTAACCTGTGAAGTTACCATTCAGCCCAAGGCTCAACCACAAGGTGTACCCAAAGGCAAAATCAAAGCAGTGGGTATTGATTTGGGTATCAAAGATTTGGTGATTTTATCAGACGGACGTAAAGTAGAAAATCCAAAGTACCTGAAAAAGGGCCTAAAAAAGCTCAAGTACAATCAGCGCCAACTTTCTAAGAAGAAAAAAGGAGGGAAAAATAGAGAAAGAGCACGACAAAAGTTTGCCAAGATACACGAAAAAGTAACGAACAAAAGAAAAGACCTCTTGCATAAGATTTCAAGCCAACTAGTGGAAGAACAAACCGTGGTTTGTATGGAATCGCTTCAAGTAAAAAATATGGTGAAAAATCATAAGCTTGCCCAAGCCATCATCGATGCTTCATGGGGTGAATTGACGCGTCAACTGAATTATAAGGCAGGTTGGCATCATAGAGTAGTAGTACAAATCGACAAATGGTTTCCCAGTTCTAAAATGTGTTCCTGTTGTGGTCACGTACTGGACGAATTGCCGCTGAAAGTACGTAAATGGAAGTGCCCAAAGTGTAAAATCACGCATGACCGAGATCAAAACGCAACCCTTAATATTTTGCAGGAGGGGTTGCGTTTGGCAAAGATACCTGAACAGCAGGTAGTATAAATAAAATCAAGAAAAGCGGGGTTACGGAACATAACCCCAAGTCAAAAACGTGGGAAGGCGTTGCCATTAGGTAAGTCGGTGAACCACGAAACTACTGCCCTTCGGGTAGATGGTAGTTCACAATGCGGCTCCAATTCGTTTAATGATCTGGGAGTTTACCAACGCATATAATATTTGAGGCTTCATGGTTCGCCAATTGTTGATTTCTAATGAGCCACCAAAATTGATATATGAATCTATGTTATATTGTTGCCACTCTTCCATAATGAAGTCACGAAAATTGATTGCTGCAATCCAGCCTTCTTCTACGTCTTCAAACCATTCTTCGTAGTAGCAGTCATCGGAGCCATGAAAGTTGAGCACATTCTCTCCAACCAACACAAACTGATTGATTCCGTGACCAGTAAGGTTATCGATGACACAGCGTTTGAAATGCATAATGTCATTATGCAATGTATCGTTCCATTCTCCAAACAATTCAATAATGGCAAACCTTAATTTGTAATCTACAAAAAGTATTTTGACGTAAAGCGTTTCAGAGCCGATCCAATCCCATAGAGGGTGTATATAATACCCATAGATGTCGTTGGTATAATACTCCATGTTATATTGCCTTCCATAGAAAGGAGAGTAGATGTCGTTGGAAGCCTGGTATACTCCTTCCCAATTATAAAAAGGTTCTATTGTGTGCATATTTGTTTTCTCCGCTAATTGTTGAGGTAGCTATTATGTTCCACTTTTAATTATAAAAATACGAAATAATCAGGGGTTTACAAACCTCCCATACCTGATCAAAACCGTAACAATCATAAACAAAAATAGCGAGCAAAATTGTTAGAGTTTACTCGCTATTTTTATCAATAAGTGAAATTATTGTGAAGGTAGGCAATTAGTTATCGAAAATTCCAAATCCAAAACCAGCGGTTAGGTTTTGATATTGTTGGGTACCTTGAGCGTAATCCACAAAGAAACTAAAGATGCCAAGTTTGAGACGCAGGCCCAAGTTAACACTCACCTGATTAAAGGAACGTTGGACGCTGAATGGATCATTGATTTCTCTCACTACTTGTTGGCCAAATGTACTGCTTCCGGTATTAGTGTCTTCCACCGTAACAGGGTAGGTCCCTAAAATATCAAAACTGCTATTGGATGACTCTACTCGAACCCCTCCATAAAAAGTAAGCAAAGGAAACTTTCGGGAAAACAACAGGCCTAAGTAAAAAGAGTTGGCCTTGAATTCTAAATCTTGATTATTGTAAGCAGTGAGGTCGGGGGGAGTAGTGGTGCCCTCAATGACCAAGTTGGCATCAGTAGGCGACAAACTAGAACTGATGTTGGTTTTGGTACGAGTATAACCCATAGCCACCGCAAACTTGATGGGCCACAAGTTGAACCCAGGAATCCATTGTTGAAAATCATGCTTGATGCCTACTCCCCACAATCCAGACCTAAAACGATTATCATCTGAGTCAACCGCCCCATCACTTGTTTCGATAGGAATAGAAGGTAAAAAACGGATCGATATTTCAGTACCCTTTGGCAATCCCATATTAAATTGAAGCAACGGAATGGGGAGTACGTTAATTCCAATTCCATCGGGCAAGTTAAGTGAAGCCGAAACGCCCGTAGTAGTATTGGTGCCTTCTGGAAAATATTGAATGGGTGCCCCTTGATTGGAACTAAATAATCCAGCAGTTACGGTACGATCAGGATCTAGTACCACTCGATCGCTCAGCCCCAAGGTACTGAGGTCAATGGTTTGGTCTTTGGGTGGAACGAAAGAAACCGAACCTAAAATACGAAAGTCAAACTTCCAGAGACGTAATGGCTCCGCAGTATTGTACCATCCATTGTTTAGCGAAGTTCCAAATGCTTTACTAAACGGAGTATAGTAGGCTTCCATCAACTTGTTAAAGTCGGATTGAGAAGTATTGATGATGTTTACGATATCGGATTGGGCAAAGGAAGGAGTACCAAGACAAACCCCCAAACTGAGGGTGATCCAGATACGGATTGTTTTGAAAAAATAAGTAATATAGGTTTTCATACACTTCGTTGTTTAGGTAGTCACATCGATATTGTGAGGCGTTGATTAACTGAAGGTACGTAGGTTTGAGGAAAATGGATATGAAGGTTGAGGTGGTTTTATATTATAAGAGCGAGCTGGTTGAAAATAGAAGTATTATTTTTGGAAATGATCCAATACTTTTCTGACGTTCCCAAATTGTTTCAATAACCTTTCGGCTTCTTGGTATTCTACTTTTAATGCTTCCATCACCATTCGGGTACCACGTTCTACCAGTTTGGTGTTCGACAATTGCATATCCACCATCTTATTTCCTTTGATTCGCCCCAGCTGAATCATTACCGAAGTAGATATCATATTTAATACCAGTTTTTGAGCGGTACCTGCTTTCATACGGGTACTTCCAGTTACAAACTCGGGACCCACTATGACCTCAATCGGGAACTCTACCGCCTTGGCCAGCGCAGTAGCTTGATTACAAGTAATGCAACCAGTTAAAATGCCATTTTTCCGAGCATCGCTTACTCCGCCCACTACATAAGGAGTTCGACCTGAAGCCGCAATTCCAATGACCACATCATGGGTATTGATATCATAATGTTGCAAATCGTTCCAGGCTTGAGTGGCATCATCTTCGGCAAACTCTACCGCCTTTCTGATGGCGCCATCACCTCCTGCGATCAAACCAATGACCCAATCATGAGGAACTCCAAATGTAGGAGGACATTCTGAGGCATCTACCACACCCAGGCGTCCACTGGTGCCTGCTCCAATATAAAACAGCCGGCCACCTTGTTGCATGCGACTGACAATGGCCGCCACGAGTGGTTCAATTGCAGGAATGCATTGAGCAACCGCTTGAGGAACTGTATGATCTTCACGATTGATATTCATCAACAATTCTTTGACCGACATTTTTTCTAAATGCTCATATTTTGAAGATGATTCAGTGATCGAGTGAAGTGATTTTTCCATATCAGTAAATAATTATTGAGTTTGTTGTTGGTGAAATAGGGTGAGTCCAGCAATGGGAGTTTCAAGAATATTTCCAGCCCGTCTACTTTTATCGTTGGCTACCTGACGCAAGATATCACTGAAGTAAAAAGCCACCGAGCCCACAAAATGAACTGGATACAAATGATTGTCTTTTAGTTTGAGAATGTAGCGATCAAAAAAAAGACTGAAGCAATTGTATATCATTTGGTAGATGACAGGTTGCTGGCGGTAATCAAACAAAAACTTGGTAAACCCAGCCAAGTAGCGGTTGGGGTAGGGTTGGTGATAAAGATGGTCGAGTAGATTTACCCGAGTGACTTGTGGATACCTTTTGGCAAATAGTTGGACAAGTTTTTCGGGAAGCTCTTCGTGTATATAAGCAGTGACCAGTGACTTGCCCAAGTGATAGCCGCTCCCTTCGTCTCCCATAATATATCCCAGGTTGGTTTCGCGGCTAGTAGTAAAAGTACCATCATAAAAACAAGCATTAGATCCTGTTCCTAAAATACAAGCAACCCCTGGCTCATGCCCACATAGTGCACGGGCTGCCGCCAGTACATCATGATTTGCAAAAATGCGCGCTTCAGGAAATAAAGCAGTGAGTACTTTCTCGGTAATGGCATGGTTGTGATCGGTTGATATGCCTGCTCCATAAAAGTGCACCTCCTGGACTGAGGATTTTATTTGGGACAATACCTGAACCTCTACACTTTTGATAAACTCGCCCGATTCATAATTTGGATTAAACCCAAGGCTTTGGGCCTGAGCAATTTTTTGGTCGCTCATCAGCATTCGCCAATCGGTTTTGGTAGATCCACTATCTGCAATTAATATCATATATTTAGACAATAAAAACGCAAGATAGAAATTAATCAAGAAAGGCAAACGTCTATTATTTGACCGATCATTGTATCAAATTTATTGGTCTCAGCTCTGGGTTAAAACCCTGCACTTTCAGTGCAATACTTT
>CALDJV010001156.1 GCA_937899305.1 uncultured Cytophagaceae bacterium | reverse complement strand
CTAAGTACGCATTCGCCTCTTTTTAACGCAGTTTTAAGGCTCTGATCAGGCTATATCAGAGCTGATGAGTCACTTGTTATCTCCTATCAAATCCTTAAAAATCACCGAGAATGCTTGTATAGAAAATGGACGTTTGTTGGTTTTTTTTTACGAAATTTTGAAACAAAGGTCAAATTTATTGCGTATTTACCAGTAATGTTACGGTATAAAAATTTTCGTTTTCCTATCAGTTAATACCGGGGCTTTTTAACCAAAAAGTCTTATCTCACAGTTTTAATCTTTATCTAATTTTATTTATGATTTACGTTGCCACAGAAAAAAAAGAAGGGTTAATTACAGCCTATTTTGCCAAAAGTAAGAAGTATTTAAAAGAAAAGGGATTTAAATGGATTGCCAATTTCAACGACGAGCAGAAGGCGATTATGTGGGTGAATGAAAATTATTCAATGAATATCAAAGAATTTTTATACGGTTAATCAATATAATTCTCTTGCTTGCTTTTAAGTAAAACGGAAAAAATAAACTAATCCAAATTTAGTGCAATATCTTGGTGCTAGACAAGTCTAAAAAATTGGCTAATAGCAGCGCTATTCGCACTATTTTTTGACGAAGTATAGCGGCCAGAGATTAGCTAAATGGATTAAGTTATTTTTGTAGTTTTACTAAGGAAAAATTAATTTAAACTTTTTGAAGTGAGGTTTCTGAATAGTTCAGAAACCTTATTTTTTTGTCTATTCTCATACCACTAGACATTTTGACTAAAGTTGGCAGTGGAGACACTGCCAACGGCGCGATCGCCTTCGTTTGTGTCTCCACAAACGAAAAATGTCTAGGAATATGGTCTATGGTTTTGTTTGCTTGTGATGCTCAATCAGGACGCCTAGTTGCTGAATAAAAGGTCGATATGCCTGGGCTGGTATACGCTCTAACTGGGCATTGTACAGTGGAACCCGAAACACTTGATTTACCCGATTCTGAATCACAATTTCGTTCTTTTGAACCTTGACTTTAGTTATATTTTTGTAAAATCCTTGCCTCAGTATGTTTTTTGATTTAAAAACAAAATAATTAGGGGTGATTTCTATCATCACTCGCTCGGCAGCCTTGGGCATGGGAGTATCAAAATACCGGTTTTGCACAATGGACAATAACACTCCCCATAAAACTAAATAAAGTAAAACATATACCTTGAGGTCTCCGTGTATCAAGATTGTTGTGAACCCTCCAAAAACAATTGAAAATATGATCGTCAAAGGAGATATCTCAAAATCATTCTCTTCACCATCCACTTTATTGTAAAACATAAATTTTTGATTCACAGATAATGCATCATTCCGATTTAGACTTTTCAAAGATTCCTTTTGATTTCCTGGGCTTGGGGGGCTCGTTCTAGCCTGAACTTTTTTTTGAGCCTGGTTTAACAAATCCTCATAATGATGCCAAAATATTGAATCTTTTCTCCGGTAATTTTTCCAGAGCTCAGCAGCTCGTTTTTCTAGTTTAGTTTGCATCACTTTATCATTTTATTATTTCCTAATTCCTTTCATTCAACAATACCACAGTCTCCAAAAACGCATTCACCTTATCAGGGTCTTCCAATATGGCTCCCTTTTTATTTTTTACCGAAAACCAGACTTGCTCAGGAGACCCAGCAGATCTGCGTACCTTTAGCCTAAAATGGTGCAGTCCTTTTTGAGAAAAATCCTGGATCTGTCGATACAAAACCTTTCTTGTTTCACCTCTCTTTGTGATTTTCAGTCCGTCTACTTCAAATTTTATTTTTAGCAAATGTCGTTTACGACCTTTTACCGTATTTGTAATTGACCGGATCAGGTTTCCTACCACAAGGCCCAGTCCTGAAAATAGGCCTGTCACAAAAATTACCCCTAGTTGACCAGTACAAATCGCGCAAAGCATCAATGTCCCCAAAATGAGTTTCAAATTCAGCAAATCATTGCCCAACGTCCGGGTATCAATCCACACCCCCATTGCTTCATCTCCCAAACGGCTATACACCTCCTGAAAGTCTGGTACAAGCTCCATAGACAATGGCGTAAATACTGGCTTGGGAAGTACAGCGGCTTGTTTTTTGGCCTCATCAATCATTTGATCATACTGTTTCCAAAACAGAGGACCTTCACCCTCATAATGTTGCCATAATTGTTTCGCCTGTTTTTCTAGTTTAGTTGGCATTATTTAAGTCTTAGGACTGATTTGTTTTATTTGGTTGTTTTGGTGTATGATGGCCTCAAGTAGCTGGCAGATTACCTTAATTTCCGCATCAGGAAGTCGCCCTTGTTTGGTAGTCAAAGGAATGGTATACGCTCGGCGCCGGAACCGCCCCTTTTTCTTGGGAATGACTATCTTCAATCGAATATCTTCTTTACTTAGCGAAAAAGCGGCAATGTGCTCAAATAAAATCCTTTTCTTTTGAACCTTGTTACCCAACTCCAAATGATACGGATGTATCTCGAGTGTAATCGAACGCCCCGTTTTAAACAGTAGCACTCCTAAACTCTGCACCCCAATAAGTACTCCAGATGCCAACGGAATACCCCAGTAACCCGCAAAAGAAAAAGCGCTTAAACCAAATGAAAATCCATACAATACAGACTGTAATAGAAAACGAGACGAAAAAATTTTATCCTTTTGATATAAATCAGGGTATTGCGATTGCAGTAACTGTTCGTAAGCAGCCAACGGGTCTAATACTGCCCCTTTTTGTGGAACTAAAAACTTGAACGACGCCTCTCGTGAGCTTTGAATCAATTGTTCGTACTTCCGCCAGAATTTGGGGTTGTTTTCACCATAACCTTTCCAAAGTTCATCGGCTCGTTTTTCTAGTTTAGTTGCCATGGCTTATCCTCTTTTTTGATTCATTTTCGTTGACTACAGCCGCCAACAGTTGAAGTATGGCAGTAATTTCATCATCAGAAAGCCGCTCATTGTTGGTTTTGGTAAGCGGAATATGGTGTATTTTCTTACGGAAACGCCCATTTTTTCTAGGAATCTTTTCAGTGAGCTGGATCACTTCACCCTTGATTGAAAAATCAGTAATGTGCTGTAACAATACTTTACGTTTTTTATGCTTGCCATTCAATTGTAGATGATAGGGCTGTATATCCACCGAAAACGATTGCCCTGTTTTAAAAATAGACACCACCAGATAACGGATTGCCAAGGCTCCCCCAAAAATAGCCACCATTCCCAAAGATTTATAAAAGGGTAACAGGTTGATACCGTTTAATGAAAGAATTGCTGACGCGGCCAATGACCTCCACGAAAATGCCTTGTCTTGCTTGAACAAATCGTCGTAGTGACGGTGAGGCAACTGCTCATAAGCAGTAAGGGTATCTAATACTTGATCTTGCCTTACCACAGGCAATTTATGGGTAACTTTGCGGGCCGCTTTGATCAACTTTTCATACCTTTTCCAAAATTTATCGCTGGGGGCATCGTCATTACTCGATTGATGAGCTTGCCAAAGCTCATCAGTCTGTAATTCTAGTTTTTGTTCATCCCTCATTCTTTTTTAAGTAGTCATTTATTTTGTCAAATATCCTTTTAAAGAGTTTCTTTGAATCACTAATTTAAAAAAACGAAGTAAATCCTTTAAATCGCCTCGATCATATTTTCGCGAGTTTTGATCATACAATGAAAGTTCATGCACCTTGGCCAAGTCACCCATATGAGCAGCACAACTGGTAATTCTAAGCCACTTTTTGGTCACTTCTACTTTGGCAATATGCTTGTAACGAACCCTTGTGGTACCATCCAACACCAATAAGTCCGAGAAACATTCTAAATTTGACTTTAGGAAATAGGCCTCTTCTTTTTTTTCAACTTGTGTCCAGATGAGCATGATCACCCACCAAACTAACATATGCAACCCAAAATGGTATTGATCTAGTGCCAATCCTATGTGGACAAAACCAGTCACAAAAAAAGAATAATATATGCTCTCCAATATAATCTTAGCGTACCTGCCAGCAGGTGGGCTTTCTTTTCTGAAAAAGGTGTATTTTCGTTGGGTCAATTGTTGATAGGCTGCTGCAATATCAGGCACCATCATCTTCGATTGGATTTTGACGCTTACCGGAGCCGCTTGGTTACGTGAAAACGCAATGGCTCGGTCGTATTTTCGCCAGAACTTTTCGGTAGGAGTACCCTTCTTCACTCGGGGATAGATTTGCCAAAGTTCGTCGGCATAGGTTTCTAATTCTTTACTCATCACTTATTTTCTTTATGGTGTTTGTTCACTAATGGTCCGATGCCCTTGCTCTACTTTTTAGAACTGGTAAATCTTACGCAAGGCTTCGTAAGACTCTAGGTAAGCTTCACGGGTTTTCACCTCAATGATTATCCAGGGGTGTTCGGCTTCGGAGCCTTCTTGGTTAATGTTGCTCAAGGCATCAAAGAAACCATCAAAGCTTATATTACCATCGGTATAGGCCAAATGTTGATCACGAGCACCAAAGTTGGAATGTAAATGGACGTACCCCAATTGGTGCTTATACATATTTACCCAATCTAGCACGTTTTTGTTGCCTCCAAACACATTCAAATGCCCAGTATCAAGACAGGTCTTAAAAAACCGACCGTCCAATTGGTTGAGTATTTCGTGGATGTAGCTGGCATCTGGTTCGGTGGTATTTTCTAAATAAATAGTAATGCCATATTGCTCGGCGGCTGGCTGCAGGGCCTCCCAAAAAGGTATTTGTCGCTGGATCCAATAATCTTTAGCTTTTTGGTCGCGATAAGGTGAGGTGTAATTGGGATGAAAAACCACTTTTTGAATGCCCAATTCATAGGCAATTTCCAGACTTTGGTTCATTCTAAAACGAGCTACTTCTCGAATCATGGGTTCACGCACTGCAATTCGTAAATCCCAAAAAGCGCCGTGCATCGTAACCGGATAAGGAAACCCCTTCAAAATAGCCTGGGCTTCTTTGATGTTTTGCTCTAGAGCACCCTTGGCCAATACATCAGGAAAAGCAAAGCCCGAAAGCTCTACTCCTAAGCCTTTGCTGGCCATTTCGTCAATTACCCGTTGATTGAGGTCCAAAATTGATACTAAAATGGGAGGAGTTTTCATGGTGTTTGCTTTAAAGGTTTTACTCATCTTCTAATTCAAAATCTATGACTGCTTTTTCCAAACCATTTACAATGATGGCCAACGTGTGTTGACCAGCGTAATGCTTGCGGGTGGTCATGTTTTGAAAACTTTGTTTACGGCTAAAGTTTTTCGCTTCAGAAGCCGTATAGTCCCCTTCGTTCACCTGGAATACTTTGCGAGAAGTGCTGCCATTGGCTTTGCGATAGTCAATACCATATTCAACCCTCAATTTGGAGTCTTGGTCGGGTACTACGGTAAACGAAAACTCCAGCTCTTCTCCTATGCTAAGCGTATTCTGGGCAAGTTTTAAATCATTTACTTGTACCTCAGAAGCATCTAAAAAGCCAAAAATGGCCAATACTTGAGGATTTCCTTGCTTGAGCAAAGTACGACAAGCGTGTTTCACAATCCAATCGGTTTCTTTGTGCTTACCAAACCAGTTTTCAGCCGTTTTGGTCACTACTGATGGATGATCTTTGGCAATATCATTTAGGTTGTTAGCGACACTACGCCGTACATAGTCGGTTTCGTCACACTTCAGGTTTTCTAAAATGGGCAAAATAGAGGCGGGATCTTTTTTGAGTATGCGCAACGGACTGGCCCAAGGCAAACGAGGACGACAACCTTCGCTGGCGAGGCGTCTCACGTGGTGATTCTGATGAATAGACCACTCCAACATTTTGGCCATAGTTTGGTCAAAGTACTTTTCAATAAACGGACGAATGGCAAATTCGGAGCTGGAAAACGGAGTGAAAAGTTCCAAAGCAGGAATAGAAGTATACCAATCTTCTAACCCGTATACTTCTACAAAATCGGGGAACAACATGCCATTAAAACCATAGAACTTAGGAGCCACCTGTTGTAACACCTCAATGGCTTGAGGATAATCCAACGACAATGTTTGATGCAAACAATGAGACGCGTGTCGCATACGGGCTTTGAGTTCTTTAGAGTCCCAATCTTTATTGTATAACTGGGTTTTGAACGCTTGTTTATCAAATAACGAATGTACCTCTTGAATTGAGTCAGTCAGTTGATAAAAAAACTCTGGTTGAAAATAGCGGTCTTTGAGTAGTTCGGCCATAATTTAATAACGGTGGTTTGGAATGGTATCTCAGGCGATCAGGATTATTTCACAAATTCTGCTTTCTTGTAGGCCAACATTTCTATCTCTCCTCCGGCAGCTTCGATAAACTCTTTCTTCTTTTGATAAAAGACTTTTACCTTCTTACCCTTGTAAGCTGCTTCATTCAGAGAAACATCATTGTATGTTTTGTCGGTTTGTCCTACCGTAAAACTCCAATCTTTACCGTTGGTATCTTTTACGTTAAAGTAAAACAGGTCTCCTTGCTCAAGTCCAGTGAAGGTACCTTCTACCGATTTGACTTCTTCTCCTTCTTTTGTTTGCTCGCCTTCGACTTTGGTTTGCTCTAAAGTAGTATCTTTGGGAATATTGTTGCTACTTGCAGTGTCATTTTCACTTTTGCCAATTTCGTTGGTGGCCGGCTCTCCTTTTTTATCATCATTAGTAGTCGTTATTGTATCTTGTTTTTCCTCGGTATTTTTATTGCTCCCTCCACAAGCAGCTAAAAATGTGAGGCAGCATATTGAAATCAGTCCGTAATACGTAAGTTTTTTCATTTGTTTTGGTATTTAGTTATAAAACCTCAATATCTTAAATAAGTGAACGCCATGCCAATTAATTATAAAGAACCTAACACCTCATGCTTTTACAAAGACAGCAAAATGATAAGATTCTTGAATTGCTCAATAGTGAGCAGGAAGAAAACGTAGAATTGGCTTTCCAGCTTTGTGTGGGCTTAGCCGGGAAGTACAGCGAAAAGGTAAAACAAAAGGTGCAAAGTTTTCCCTTAAAATGTGCTCAGAATCACCTTGAAACCAATTTTACTGAAAACCTTACGTCGTTGGACCTGAGCTATCAACATATAGCTGAAATCCCGCCTGAAATCTCAAGTTTTTCTCAGGTTCAAATTCTGGAGATGAACCAAAACGATTTACAAACTTTACCCCATGAATTTGGTACACTTACCGAACTGAAGGAGCTCGTGATGTGGGACAATTTTTTCACTAATTTGCCTCCAGTCATTGGTCAGCTTGAATCATTGGAGATTTTATCTTTGGATGGAAACCAACTGGCTACCTTGCCTCATACTTTTGTCCAACTTAAAAACTTGACCGAACTATATCTTGCGGACAATCAGTTTGTTGAATTTCCTGAAGAAACTCTGGTGATGCCTCAACTCAAAAAAATCGCTTTGAGTGGTAATGATATCGAGAACATTTCGGATGGTATTGCGTGTTTGCAAAATTTACAATGGTTGGATCTCAGAGACAATGATTTGGATACGTTACCAGAAGCTTTCACTCAATTGACGGCCCTGACTTATTTGGACCTGAGCAAAAATCAATTATCGGCTTTGCCCCAAAACCTCGATAAACTTCATAATCTCAAGTACCTCAGTTTGTGGACCAATACGCTTTTTGAGCTTCCCGAATCTTTGGCTCACCTGCAAAAGCTTCAGCATCTCAACCTAAGAGACAACTATTTTGAAGAAATTCCGGCATCCATCTTTCAATTGACCCACCTCGAAGAATTGCACCTGTATCGTAACAAACTCTCTGAACTTCCTTCTGATATTCAATATTTGCAAAATCTAAAGTTATTGAATTTAGGG
Organism: uncultured Cytophagaceae bacterium; assembly: GCA_937899305.1. Classification (GTDB taxonomy): domain Bacteria; phylum Bacteroidota; class Bacteroidia; order Cytophagales; family Microscillaceae; genus Microscilla. The sequence goes on along the minus strand of CALDJV010001156.1, from coordinate 296 downwards.
GTCAACCCTATCAAGGATCTCCCTGAGGAAATTAGCCAACTTCCTGGACTTCGAAAACTTTTTTTGAAAAATACCGATATAGATATTGATGCACAAGGTCAAATACAGGCCTGGTTGCCCAATTGTGAGATTGATTTTTAGTTTTCTTTAGTTGGTAGTTTTTTTTAGTCGATAGTCGATGGTCCATAAGCTTTCTAGTCCACAGTCGACGGTCCATAGTCCATAGTTTTATGTCGCTTCACGCAACCATTTAAGATTAGCTTCGCAGAGCTCCCTTTGGTCGGTTCTTCCTTCGT
>CALDJV010001155.1 GCA_937899305.1 uncultured Cytophagaceae bacterium | reverse complement strand
TATATCCTAAATTTTAAGCGAGTTTCTTTTTTTATTTCTGTATGGTTTCAAAGTTATTTTATAGAGGATAGTATAGAGATGGCCTGCTGAATCGAAATAACTTCAGCAAATATAATAATTGGTTTCTGTTTGTGATCCTTCAAACGGGTTTTTTGCGAGTTTTGCTGTAAGTATTGAATTATTTTCCCAAAAGTCTCTGATTTAAAATATTCATCGTTTTCGGAGTTAAAATACCCCTTCATTGTATTATTTTTCAGGGTCAGTTTTTCCATTCCCAAACGCTCAGCCTCCCAGCGTAGCCTTACCGTTTCTACCAAATCATTGACTTCACCAGGAGGGGTTCCAAATCGGTCTTGGATGGATTTGCTAAAATCATTCAGTGCCTCCAAGTCTTTGATATTGTCTAAGGTAGTATATAAACTGAGTCGTTCCGAAATACTCGCGACATAATCTTCGGGAATCAAGATGGCCAAATCGGTTTCTATCACACAATCTGTTCGGAGGTCTTTCACTGAAAGTTCTTTGGCAAAAAGTTCTTGAAACTTGGTTTCTTTGAGTTCCTGCATGGCATCATCCAATACCTTATGGTACATTTCAAACCCCAAATCGCTGATAAATCCGCTTTGCTCGCCACCCAGTAAGTTTCCTGCTCCTCGAATGTCTAAGTCACGCATGGCAATTTTGAAACCGTCTCCTAACTCCGAAAACTCCTCGAGCGCAGTCAAACGACGACGCGACTCTACCGTCAATAAAGAAGAGGCGGGAGCCAATAAATAACAATAGGCTTTTCGGTTTGAGCGCCCTACCCTTCCTCGCATTTGGTGGAGATCGGCCAACCCAAACATGTGCGCCATGTTGATGATGATGGTGTTGGCATTGGGTACGTCCAGACCGGCTTCAATGATGTTGGTAGAAATGAGCACATCGTATTCGCCTTCGATGAATTTCAGCATCACTTTTTCAAGTTTGGGCCCTTCCATTTGGCCATGGGCGACTCCTATGTGGGCATCGGGAACCAGTTTGAGGATATTGTTGGCAATGGATATGATGTCTTTTACTCGATTGTGTACAAAAAACACTTGGCCTCCCCGGCGCAATTCAAAACTAATGGCATCACGAATCACCTCATCATTGAACGTGTGTTGTTCGGTGGTTACGGGCTGACGGTTAAGAGGAGGGGTTTGAATAATGGATAAATCGCGGGCCCCCATCAACGAAAAATGGAGGGTACGAGGAATTGGAGTTGCAGTGAGGGTAAGCACATCTACATTTACCCGCATTTCTTTGAGCTTTTCTTTGGTCTTTACTCCAAACTTTTGTTCTTCATCTATGATGAGCAACCCTAGGTTTTTGAATTTAACATCTTTGCCTACAATTCGATGGGTTCCAATCAAAATGTCTACTTTCCCATCACTCACATCTTTGAGTGTTTCCTTGATTTGCCGGGTGGTCTTGAAACGGTTGATGTATTCAATATTGCAAGGGAATTTTTCCAAACGATTTTGAAAAGTTTTAAAATGCTGTAGCGCCAAAATGGTAGTAGGTACTAATATCGCTACTTGTTTGTTGTCGGCTACGGCTTTGAAAGCCGCCCGGATGGCCACTTCAGTTTTACCAAAGCCCACATCTCCACAAATGAGGCGATCCATGGGGCTGGTTTGTTCCATATCAGCCTTTACATCGGCTGTAGCGGTGGCTTGGTCGGGGGTATCTTCGTAAATAAATGAAGACTCTAATTCGGCCTGTAAAAAACTATCTTGACTAAAAGCAAAACCAGGAGCTGCTTTGCGTTTGGCATACAATTCTATCAGGTCTTCGGCAATGTCGAGCACTCGTTTTTTCACCCGTTTCTTTTTGGTTTCCCATTCGGGAGAACCCAATTTGTGTACCTTGGGAGGAGCCGCGTCTTTTCCTGAGTATTTGCTAATCTTGTGCAAAGAGTGGATACTGACATATAGCAAGTCATCATCACGATACACCAACCGAACGGCTTCCTGTACCTTTCCATTGGCTTCTACCTTTTCTAAACCAGCAAAACGCCCTACTCCATAATCTACGTGGGTAACATAGTCGCCCGGGTTCAACATTTTTAAAGCCTTCATGGTCAAAGCTTTTTTCTTAGAATGACGTTTTCCAGCTTTGTAACGATGAAAGCGTTCAAAAATCTGATGATCAGTATAACATACAAAACGATTGAGGTGATCCACAAAACCTTCTCGGAGAGACACCCCCAGTGCATCAAACTTTACGGAGGGATCTAATTCGTCAAAGATAACGTGGAGTCGTTCTACCTGACGCAAAGAATCGGCCGCGATGTAGTTGGCATACCCTTGATTTTGTTTTTCTTTGAAATCATCAATCAGCAAAGCAAAGTCCTTATTGAAAGAAGGCTGAGGCTTGGCATCCTGTTCTAATCTGTTTTCGGTCTTGAAGTGAAAACGTTTGCCAAACTCGACCGTACTAAAATCAAGCAATTTTTCTTCAAAAGAGGCCTGGGTTTCAAACAATACATCAGGATCGTTGACAACTTGGGTATTGCCGCTTTTTTCTAATATTTCTTTGAAGTTGTTAGAGACTTTGGTAAAGCTCTTACGAATGACGGTGAGGGCTGCTTCGTAGTCTTTGAGCCATATATTGGTGTTGTCAGGTACAAAACTGAGAAAAGATTCTCTTACTTCTTGTACCAGCTTGGTTTGCACGTTGGGAATGATCGCAATTTGGTCTACTTGCTCGATAGACAGTTGACTCTCAGGATCAAACAAACGAATGCTTTCTAGCTCGTCGTCGAAAAACTCAAGTCGATAAGGATAATCGTTGGAGTAAGAAAAAATATCTACAATGCCTCCTCGCACCGAAAATTGACCTGCTTCATACACAAAATCAGTCTTATCGAAATCGTAAGTATGCAGAATTTCGGCCAAAAACTCAATGTCTACCTGCTCGCCTACTTTGGCGGTAAAGGTATTTTCAAGTAAGGACCTCTTGTTGATTACTTTTTCTACCAATGCACTGGGATACGTGACAATCATGAATCCTTCTTCGTTAGAAGGATTGTTTTCGTCGGCCTTGGCGGCGTCTACGCTCACTACTTGCGGAGTACTTACCCGTTGGTTAATTCGGTTGAGCACTTCGGCCCGCTCAAGTACGTTGGCGTTTTCTACCTCTACAAATTTATAAGGACGTTTGTAAGAAGAGGGAAAGAACCAAATGTTTTTTTTTCCCAACAGGTTTTGCAGGTCATTGTAGAAGTAAAGGGCTTCGTCCCGATCCTCCAAGACAAAGATATGGTTGATGCGTTTTTTAGCATCGGTGTGTACTTTGTAGGTGGCACTGGCAATGACCGCATCCAAGCTCCCTACCAAACCCTTGACCTGTACTCGAGTAGGTTTGTCGTTGGTCAAATATTGAGCAAGCCCTTGGGCCAAACTATCTTGAGCATAATGAGCTACGAAATCCCTAATTTTCATAGATTATTTTTTGAGTTCGGTTTTTACCCCGAATATAGAGGTGCTTTTTGTATAATAAATGAGATAAGTACTTAGATTAAATTAAATATTGTGGTATAGTTATGAAACCTTTCCTCAATAAAATATAGCTAATTTTGATCTATTACTCACAGAAATATATAATTGTATTTGATATTGAATTGTTTCTTCTTGAATTCAGTATCTTTTGCAAATATACAGAAGGCTAAGGAACATGTTCAAAATAAGTGTCCGATTTGGTCATATGCATGAATTGTTGGGTGAGACATTTTTTGCAGTAATAGCCGCGCTATTGCGAAAAAAATAACGAAACCCAGCGGCTCAGGCAGTAGAGCAAACTAGACAGTTATTGCGAATACGTTCCTAAGGAGTAAATGCAAACAATGTAGCCTAGGTACAAATCAATAATGTGCCAATAATAGCGTAAAAGAATCTTCAGAATGATGTGCTTCCATTGGAATGGCCTCACATAATACAATTTCACTATTTGTGCTGTCGTTTTCTGGCAATAGGTTGAACAATTTACTAAAAGCAAAGCCTTCGCTAAAGGCGTCACAAACGGTATCATTGAGCGATGTCACGAGCTCATTGCCCAACCCCTCAACCTCTGACATGGCCTGAAAAGCACCTAACAAATCGGTGGCCTCAGCTTCAAGATGCCAACGATGTTTTTTACAAAAGGCATCGGTAAAGTATGCTTTCTGCGCTTCTTGGCTGCATGTTCCCCAATAATGTAAAACCAGGGTATTGTAGAAATCTTTTAGTTCGTCTTCTTCATACCTGTCAATTTCTTCTTTCATTATTTCATCAAAGGTTTCATCCGTTTTTATAACTTCATAAAAAGCTTCTATGTTCTCCACTTCAAAATATGCCTGTTCAATTAATCCTTCCAGGTTGGAAAACTCATGTGACTCAAATTCTAGACTATGTACCGTGTAATTGACTGGTAAAACCTGGCCCTCAAAAGGCAAACAGCCTACAATACCTGGAACTTGTTCGAAAATATTGGCCATAGACAATTTACCCGCCCGGCTCTCTAATAAGAGCTCAAGGTCTACGGTACGCCTATCGTCAGCAAAAAACTGCTCCCCAAAATATTCCAGATTTGGTAAACCAAACAATGACTCAAGCCTAGATTTTACCGCCTCAAAATCTTGATTATTTTGGGCTATTTGTAAGCCTACTTCAATATTTTTGAGGTCTTGCGAGGTCAACAGTTGATACAGTTTTTCAAAGTTATTCATCTCATTCGTTGGTTTAGTCTAGCAACCAAATTTACAAATAAGTGGATCAAATCCATTGGGCTTTCAAGGCTTTGTATCGGGTACGCCCAATTGGCAATACCACGCCATTCTTTAAAACCATTTCGTATTTACTTCCTTGATGGATTTGCACAGTTTGCATCTCGGTCATTTTTACTACATAAGATTTATGAATGCGCTCAAAACCAGTAGGCAATACCTGGAGTAATTTATCCAGGGCTTTGTCGTGCAGTAGCTTGCGCCCATCGTGCAAGTATATCTCTGAATAATTTCCAGCTCCTTGAACATACACGATTTCCTCGATAGGAATAAGCTGGATACGGCCCTGATGTTTGATGGCCAAAAATTTGGTTTCGACTCGTACTTCGGTCTGTAGGCGCTCGAAAGCCTTTTCTAACCTTGCCTTGTTGAAGGGTTTGGGTACAAAATCTAACACTCCATACTCGAATGCCTCTAGGGCCCGATCGCGATAGGCCGAAATAATAATGGTATGAAATGACTCCGCCACTAGCGACTGCAAGATTTCAAACCCGTTTTTACCGTTGAGGTTCAGGTCTAACAGCAACAAGTCGATGGGGTGTAGTTTAAGGTGTTCCAGGGCTTGGTTTAAACTGGAAAATGCGACCAGTTGGGTGATTTGGGGACCCAAAATCTCCCGAACATGCTTTTGAATGAGTTGGGCAATGGGGAACTCATCTTCTACAATCATTATTTTCATAAGTGGTTATCTTTTAATTTCAATGACGTCTCTCCACCCTTTGGGGGTACCCTTGGATACAAAACTCCAGCGTTGGGGAAAGCTTTCCTCTAGCCGAGCTTTGATATAACGATGTCCGGTTCCTTCCCGTTGAGAAACTTCAGGTATTGTTTCCATGCTTTTCGCATACCTCGATTCAAACACATATACTTCGGTGTCTTTGTCCAAAACTTGGGTCAATAAAAAAGTGAGGTTGCCTGCTTCGGGAGGATGATGACTGATGCCATTCTCGAGCAAGGTGTGAAATACCGCAGGAGGAATCAAAACTTCTTCTAGCTCCAGGTTTATTTCTAACACACATTGACTGGTTTTGCGGTATTGCATCACGGCAATGTGTGATTGGCACAACTCCATTTCTTGCTCAATGGGAATCAGTTTTTGGGCTGAAATTTCCAGTAAAATGTCTAGTTCTTTGGCCAGGGCTTCTATCAACTTGACGCTGGTAGACGGTTCGGCTTCTATCCAGCCAATGATGGAGGTGAGGGTATTCATCAGAAAATGAGGGTGTAATTGCTTCTTGAGCAGTTCTATTTCTAGCCTTCCAGAGCGTAACAAGGCCTCTTGTTCGGTTTTTTTCTGGGTTTTAAATTGTATGCCCAACGACACCAGCATCATCAATACCAAACCAAAGAATCCCAGGTATAAAGTGAAATCGTAATAATTGAGGCTCAAAAAACAAGGCAGTATGCCTCCAAACGCTTCTAAACTACCTTTTTGACCTTGTACCATCGCTCGGATGATGATCAACAATGAGGTAAACAAGGTCGCGATGTACATATAGTACACATCTTCGGGATAAAAGTCCTGGATATCTATCCAATATAGCAACATCGAAAAAATGACCAGGGTGAGGATTTTTCTGGGAAAATGAAACCTGAACAAAAAAAACGAAACCACCAAATAGCAAATCAAGTAGCCCAAAGTGTCCAATACGATCAATCGGGTTTGGTGCCAAGGGTAGTCGTACATAAACACAGGGCGACTGTGCTTAAAAAGGGTTAAAAAACAAAACACCAGGCTTAAAACACTGAAAATCAAGACTGAAGCTTGTCGATAAGCCATAATAAAAAGGATTAAATAATAAATGGCAATGGTGACAAAACATCCAGCCAATACATACATCCCGGCCGTAAACAACAAAGGGCGCTGGATCAATTGCTGGTAGGGGGCCGCAATGATGAGGCGAAAAGTGTTGGAACGAGAACGATGGTAGTTAGAGAGCTCTAACTTCACTTTATGTCGCCCTGGACGTACCAGATGTTCAGGCAATACAAACTGGTTGTTGATTTTTCCGGGGATTTCACTTTTTTTGTCTTGGCCTACCCGGCCATTTTTACCTACCAACACGCCATCCCAATAAACCCGATAACTGGCCTGAATGGCAATTAATATGCCCCATTGACTGGATTGGTCCAGGTTGGACGGAAGGTCTATTATGCCCTCTAGTTCAAAATTACCGTGGTGCCAGCCAAGAAAAAAACCGTCGTGCCATTGGTCGGGTTGAAAAGAATGCTCTCGTAAGTTTTTGGCATAACATATATTGCTTCCGTAGAGTACCTCGAAAGCATAAACATCGCGTTTGGAGGTAACCGACCAAATGGTAATTCCGGCCAAGGCTACCGAGGCCAAAAGTAACAACACGGCTTTTTTTGTGAAAATCATCGTTTCAATTTAGTAACAGTTACGCAATAATTGTCCGTTTTCACTTCAATTTTGCTCGCCATGCTTCCTTAAAAAATAGCCAAATAGCCCTGCTATTAGCCGATTTTGTAAGTCGCCTGACAAACAAACTTTTTCCGAAAACCGGACACTTATTTTGAACATGTTACTTAAGCAAAATTTATCCCTTATTCAGGACTGTTCCTGTAGTTATATAGCAGTTGATCATGCATTCATAAAAAAGGAGTAGCCGATGAACTAACTTGGGTAGGTATTAAGTCGATAGTGTTTTTAGTTAGGAGTTGGTAGCAATTAAGTGAAAAATGAAAAGCGTAAAGTGAAAAGTGGACGCCTCGCGCAACCCAAAGTCCTGAGCGAAGCCGAAGGAACTAGCAATACAGCAATAAGCTGTAGGCGTAACAATAGAATGAAATAGTCCACAGTAACGCAAAGCGAAACAATTAGCTTTGATGAGCTCACCAAGGCTCAGCTGAATAATCATCGCCTTGCGCAGTAATTAAAAGAGATCCTTCCTTCGTCAGGAGAGCTGTAACAATGAGCGCAGCAAAGCAATAGTAATAAATCATCGCTTCGCGCAACAATTTAACAATAGAGCAATAAGCGAAGCGGAACAATTTAATAAAACAACAATCAACTTTGGAATATTGTCAAGTAACATTTAAACCAAATAATCATATGAAAACAATGTATTTATCGATGGCATTTTGGGTATTGTGTACCCATTGTCACGCTCAAAATACAAAAACTCCCAGTGCAGAAGGGGTATGGAAAATAGTGCTCAAAGAAGACCGGGAATTAATCAAGCCCTTGCGGATTTATAAACAGGGCAAGCAATGGAAGGCGCTTTTGGGTAATACCCCACTTCCTATACAGCAAAGTATCAAGGGGTTTTGGCGGCAATATCGGTATGCCTCTCCAGTAAAA
>CALDJV010001154.1 GCA_937899305.1 uncultured Cytophagaceae bacterium | reverse complement strand
CCATAAAAAATAAGAAAATCATAACATCCCCCCAATTCTATTAGAAACAGAAAATTCCAAAGCCATATTGGTCGTTTACCAAATCGGGAAATTGATTGAGTTGAGAGATCCAGCCTATTTGATACAATACCCGAGAGAACACCCCTGTTTTGGCCAGTACCTGTAAACTGAAAAAAGCGGCTACAATGGCCGGAATAGCCAAGGGAAAATAAATTAAATAACCGGCTTTGCCCTGCCCAATGGTTTGTCGCAAGCGAGTAGACAACACCAATGCACCTGCGGTAGCTGGAAGTAAAGAAGCCAGCGTGAGGTACAAGGTATATCCCAGCGATTGCCACATCTCGGCATTGGGTAACATTTTTTGCCAATGTTTGAGTGTAAATCCTTCTGATAAAATGCCGGCTAACCCCAGGCTATACAGCAAAGCATAACCCAAAGCCAACAACAAGGGAAGTACAGTAGCCAATATAAATAAAATAATTCCAGCGCGGTTTTTCTTTTTCAAGAGAATAGGGTTTAGCGGGCAATATAGCAAATAGGTGGAGGACTTGCTAAAATATGATTGAGCAGTGTTTGCAAAGTAAAAAGCCCTTTCAACTAAAGGTGTTTATTCGTTGATATCCTTTTGTTTTGTTTGGTCTTACTGATAAGGAGACCAAATGAAATGCAGGGTACTGTTAAAGTTTGAATCATTATTGATTGATATATGATCACTTTTTAATATATATTTGTTTTGTAGGCCTAATATACCAAAAAAATGAATAAAATTATTGAAAGACTGGCGCATTTGAATCCCAAGTTTGTCACCGAAATTGCCGAACACGCAACTACCTTGCAGGTACCCCAAAATGCTGAGATTTTACGAGAAGGACAGTATGTCAAGGTAATTCCGTTAGTGCTCGAGGGGTTGATCAAGGTATTTACCCGTTACGAAGACAAGGAACTGTTGTTGTATTACATTCAACCCAAAGAAAGCTGTATTATGTCGTTTTCGGCGGGAATGAACAACGAGCCCAGCCGGGTATTTGCCATTGCCGAGGAAGATTCAGAGGTACTTTTATTGCCAGTGCAAAAACTTCAGGAGTGGCAACGACAATACACTGACGTAGACCAACTGTTTTTTCAACAATACAACCTGCGCTATGTAGAGCTACTGAGCACGATTCAACACTTGTTGTTTGACAAAATGGACAAACGGATATACGATTATCTCAAAGAAAAAGTCCGTCTGACCCAAAAAAATCCCTTAAAGATTACCCACCGAAAAATTGCCGAAGAACTGGGTACTGCACGGGAAGTAATTAGTAGAATGATGAAAAAACTAGAAAATGAAGGGAAAGTAGCCCAAAACCAGCGGGGAATCGAGGTTTTATGACAAAAAACGAGGGTTGGTGACTTAAGTTACTGTTTAGGAGCCAGGTAAGCTATACTTTTGAAATAATCAATTGAAAGTTGTCATTACTTTAAAGGATAAATTGTTATGAATAAAAACTTAGGAAACGCCGATCGAGTAGTTCGCTTAGTAGTAGCGGCCATTGTTTTTGCATTATTTTTTACCAACATCATTAGCGGGGTAGTAGGTTATGTGCTTTTAACTGCCGCAACTATTTTTGCATTGACAAGTTTTATGAGTTTTTGCCCCATTTATGCTGCACTGCGGATCAATTCGCTTTTCAAAAAGACTTCATGAATAACTTTTAATAATCAGCCCAAAATACGTTTCAATCACGAGTAAAAAGGTGCTTTTGGCAATGGCTCATTGCAAAATTGTGACAGATGCAAGTATAGTTTATACAAAGAAAAAGGCGTTGGAGGTGACTCCGCGCCTTTTGTTTTGATGGGTTATAGTTCCAGTTCAGTCATTGGATTCCAATAGACCTTGGTTTTAAAATCTTTGATTTGGTCGTTTTCTACGACTACCCCCTCGGCTTCCAACAGTTGCTGCATGCGATCTCCCCCAAAGTGATGCTTGCCAGTCAGTAGTCCTTCTCGGTTGACCACCCGATGGGCTGGAACATCGTCGCGGGTATGCGCACTGTTCATCGCCCAGCCCACCATTCGAGCCCTTCCCTTGGTTCCCAAGTATTCAGCAATGGACCCATAACTGGTAGCGCGTCCTTTGGGAATAAGTTTAACAACCTCATAAACATCATTGAAGAAATTGGAGTGATCTTGTGCCATAATTCTGAAAAAAAGAATGATTTACTGAGGCGCAATTTAATAAAATCGGTAAGATTAACCAGTAGTGGTGAGTTCAAAAATGAGCCGCTAAAGCACTTGTGTTTGTTCAAAATTGATTATTTTACCAAGCCTGAGACAATTCATTGTATTCAAGTGAGCAATATCCATCGTATATGAATTTTGAACTCCAAACTCCTCCTTTTCCACTCAATCAATTCGTTGAGTCAGTATTGTATTACGATGGTTATCAGCCTGCGCACCAAATAGAACGGCTATTGCCTGATGGTTCGGTCAATCTCATCATTGAGCTGACCGGAGTCGAGCAACACCTGTACGATAACCAGTCATTAACCCCCATCAAAACCCATCGCAAGGCTTGGGTGTCAGGCATGCACTCTGGTTATATTTCCAGCGACTCTGGTTACAATGCGTCCATGGTCATTATTCGGTTTTTGCCTCAGGGTGCCTACCCTTTTTTGCATTTCCCGGTCGCAGAGCTAAACGATTTGGTCATTGAAGCCGATCTGGTATTTGCCCAAAGCATAGCACAACTTCGGGAACAAATCGTCAACGCACCAGCCATTAAAGATAAATTTGCGTGCATTTACCAATGGCTCAACCACCGATTTCGAGCCGAATATTTGCCCCATCCGTCAGTTCAGCAGGTATTGTCGCAAATTCACCAAATGCCTACCTGGGAGCATTTGCAAGACCTCCAACAAGCGATAGGATATTCTCAAAAACACCTGATTCATCTATTCAAAAAATACGTCGGCTTTCGTCCTAAGCAGTATCAGCAAATCACCCGCTTCAATCTGGCTTTGCGCCAAATGGATCAAGGTCAGTTTGCACAACTCACCAGCTTGGGATACGACTGTGGCTATTATGATCAGGCCCATTTCATCAAAGAGTTTAAAAAGTTTGCGGGATTTAGCCCCAAGCGTTTTTTGCAAGAAAAAGGGGAATACATCCATTATGTTCCTTTACAGTAAAGAAGTTTTACAGGGGAGAAGACAATGCTGTTTCCTTAAGGACTCGAGTGAATAGCGATTATTTACGCGTGTAATATATTCCTATTTTATTCAAAACTACTTCCCTTAGCGGTGGCATTTTCATTCGATACCTGCCCTGTCCTTCCGAATGTATATGAGGATGAAGTGGGTATCGACGAAATTTCGTGCATTCCAACTTCATCCTCACCAGGGTTCGGAAGGACAGGGGACGTACTCGTCTTGAAGCCAAGAAAATAGTAATGCTTAAATATAATAAGGTTTTGATTATCAGTGATATACCCAAGAGGTTGCTAAAAAAACTCATTTCAAAACTTTGGAATGGCACAAACAAATTCGTGAATAACCACTAAAAGCCTAAGATCTTAAGGAAACAGCATTGGGGGAGAAGGGAGAGGGTAATGATGAAAAGAAAGAAATAGGCGAGGTAAATTTTTTACAATTTTTGGAAGGTAGAAAGTCAGACATTTGGGCAATCATCAAATCTAAAATAATTCATGAAATACATCTTCACAGTGCTCGCCATTGGGTGGGCAAGTTTATCCGGTTTGGCCCAGCAAAACGAATCGCCCTTGGCGGTTTTTGAGCAATTTGTGACGGGTAAATGGGAAATGAATGGCACCTGGAGCAACGGACAAAAATTTCGTCAGGCCCAGATTTTTGAATGGGGACTCGATAAAAAAATCGTCAAAGTAAAAACCTTTGGCACCATCAACCAAAAGACTGGAGCCTATGGTCTACGCAATGAGGGCGTCCGGGCTTGGGATGCTCAGAAAAAGCAAATTGTATTTTGGGAATTTGATGTCTTTGGCGGCATTACTCAAGGTACTTGTACGGTAGAAGGGCGTAACATTTATTACGACTATCCTTATCAGGGCAAAAACTTTCGGGATAGTTGGGTATACATCAACCCCCACAAATATGAATACAAGGTAGGGGTGTATGAAAACGGAAAGTGGATCAAAATTTATCACCAATCTTTTTACCAACGCTTACAAAAATGAACCTATACCTCCTCATTGCAAATATATTGACTGGACTGGCTCTAGTGGCACACACTTTTGCCGGAGACCAAGAATTGAAAGTGATTGCGATAGATCGACAGGATACCGACTGGGCCCGCAAACAAGAAAAATGGACCCAGGCACGTTGTGGTTGGCATTGGGTTTCGTTTGATTTATTGATGGCTACCATCGGTTTAGGCATCATCAATTTTACCGACTGGATTACTCAAGAAGCCTTTCTGATAAAATTATTAAGTGGGTACTTTGCCGGATATACCGTGTTCTGGCTCATCACTTTAGCCCTCTCTAAAAACTTTCCCAAAAAATATATCAAACTGGGTCAATGGATTTTGTTACTGGTAATCAGTGGGTTGTTGTACCTCGGGAGTCAGTAGTCCATAATTCAATTGTCTTGGAACTTATGCTTGATGATTTTTCGTGCTAAGCGTTTCAATCCCTGTTATAATGGCAAACCTTCCCGAAGTCTATGGTCCAATGCTGTTTAGCGTAAACGCAGAGCTCCCTTTGGTCGGTTCCTTAAGAGCTTGAATGAATAGCGATTATTTACGCGCATAATGTGCTCCTATTTTATTCAAAACTACATCTTTTAGTTGTAGCATTCTCATTCGATACCTGCCCTGTCCTTCCGAATTTATATGAGGATGAAGTAGGTATCGACGAAATTTCGTGCATTCCAACCTCATCCTCACCAGGGTTCGGAAGGACAGGGACGTACTGGTCTTGAAGCCAAGAAAATACTAACACCCGAATATGTTAAATTATTGATTATCATATGTTTATAGAAAAATTATTTCAAAACATTAGAATGATGCAGGGGGGGCGTATATTACCATTAGGCACCTAAATCCTTATGGAACCGACCAAAGGGAGGTCTGTACTTGTGCTAAACAACATTGGTCTATGGCCTCGCGGCTCATATACAGTTACCTTATTGGTTTCAGTCCTTGTTATAATGGTAAACTTTCCTTAATTCACGACTTTTAACCCGTTTATTCCGTTGTTTCAATCCTTGTTATAATGGCAAACCTTCCCGAAGCTATGAAAATGAACCAAACGCCTCTAATGCTCCCTGAGTTTCAATCCTTGTTATAATGGTAAACCTTCCCGAAGCGACATCATTGAAATAGACATTGACCTACCAAACTCGTTTCAATCCTTGTTATAATGGCAAACCTTCCCGAAGTCGTACTTTAAGCTAAACCATTGATAGACAATGTGGTATCAGTTTTTTGGTCGAGCCCCACATCAAGAAAAATCAACTTTAGAAAGGACATTTTGAGTTTTTTTAAACGGTTTTCCGAATACGCAATGCATTGGTAATGAGTGAATTAAAGATGTTTTTTCGACAAGTCAAAATAAATTGCCCTGCGGAAAAGCATTTTTTTACTCATTTACTGGCTACAATGTACCCATTATACCCCATTTATAAAAGGCAATTTCCTGCAAAAATCAAAAGTACAGCATATTTACCCTTATTTCAATCAACAAACTTCGGCCGGGGTCTCTATTTCCAGAGTCACGTGTTGTACATCTTCGTGGGCACACACATGTTTGACCGCCTGCTTGATGTCCCGAAGACGTTCGGCTCCTAAGTCATCGGCTACCAAGAGGTGGGCGGTCAACACAATGGCTTTGCCATCTAACGACCAAGCCCGAATATCGTGCACATCCAATACCCCTTCTACTTTCAGTATCTTGGTTTTTAGTTTGTGCTGGTCAAAGCTTTTAGGAGCTGCTTGCAGGAAAATATTCAGAACAGCTCTTAGGTTTTTGATGGCGTTGTACAACACATAGAGCGTAATCAAGAGAGAGAGAATGGGGTCTAAAATGGGTACGTGAGCAAAAATCATCACAACACTTCCAATCAATACTGCCAACCAACCCAAAGCATCTTCCATCAAGTGTAACATCACCGCTTTTTGGTTGATGGAATCTTTGTCTCCTTTTTTCAAGCGCAACACCGCCAATCCGTTCATGGTCACTCCCAATACTGCCAACACCAGCATTCCTTGAGCATGTACCGTTTCGGGGTGAATCAAACGAGGAATGGTTTCAACGAAAATAAATACCGAACCTGCAATCAAAATGACCGAAGTGATGAAAGCCGAGAGGGGCGAAAATCGCTTGTAACCATAGGTAAAACGTTCGTCTTGTTCTTTTTCTGAGTGTTTTTCCATAAACCAAGCCGAACCAATGGCAATGGTATCGCCCAGGTCGTGGATGGCATCGGACATAATGGCGACTGAGTTGGTTAAAACCCCACCAATGAACTCGATGATCGTAAAAGAGAAGTTTAGGAAAAAGGCTACTTTGAGGTTGGAGGTAACCGGATGTACATGAATGTGAGGTCCGTCACCATGGTCATGGTTACAACCACAGTCATGGTGATGATCATGATTGTGGGGTTGTGTAATATCTTTAGAGATGGTTTTATTCATAATCTTTGCTGTAAACGACTTTTGCAAATCCAATACTGACTTAGTGGTTGATGATAATTGATGTACTTTTTGCTAATTTTCCGGGGTAGCATCTAACTTGATAAACTGCAGGGTATTGGCGGAGTCTACAGATCGATAAAAGCAAGATTTCCGAGCCTGGTTGTGGGCATCTTTAGTATGGCAGGCCCCTGCTCCTAACATACTTACCTGGTATATGAGGGCATCTTGATCGCAATCAACCAAAATATTTTCGATTTTAAGGTAATCTCCCGAGGTTTTGCCCTTGGTCCAGAGTTCCTTCCGTGAAGTACTCCAAAAAGTAGCCATGCCCGATTGGATGGTTTCATCGAGGGCATCTTGGTTGGCATAGCCCAACATCAAAATGGCACCAGTGCCAAGTTCCTGAACCACAACTGGAAGCAATCCGCCTCGCTTGTCAAATTGAGGGGTAAACGCTAACCCTTCTTCCAACACTTTTTTCATAGGGATTAATTTGTATAGTACTATCAAATATACGCAAAGTTATTGAATCTGTCTTTGCTCGTTTTGAGGAATTCGAGCAATGTACGCTTGATTATAAAATGCGCTCCATTTTTTTTATGATATCTCCATTTTTTTTCAAATATAAGTACTTGATAATCAGTAAGAGTCATTTTTTTATTACTAAGTAAAATGAATATAACTACTTGACTAAACCATACATTAAACAGAGCTTTGTATAAACAAATACGGAAAAAATCATCACAATATTTAAGCTCAAAAACAAATGTTAACCTCACAAGAAAAACAAAATATCCAATTGGTATGGGATGGCATGGGTGCCATTCTGGAAAGTAAAAATGAACAGGTAGTAGACGCCTCTTTTGCTGAAGATTTTATTCAACATAATCCTTGGGCTCAGGATGGTATTGAGCATATCAAAGAAATGCTACAATTTGAGTTTGGTTACAAACCAATTCGCTGGATTGCCGAAGGAGATCTCATGGCTTATCATGGGTATTATACTGCTCCAAATCCTCTAGGCGAACATCCCTTGTTATGTGTAGATGTGTGGCGGGTACAAAATGGTAAAATTCAAGAACACTGGGATGCTTTGGCTCCTATGCCCGATGACCAATTACAAAAAGCGATTGCTGGAGCGGGTAATGGTGAAACTACCAACAGTGCTGACAAAAGAACTGCAAATAAAGCGACCGTCAAGCGATTTTTAGACCATGTGTTGAATAGAGGTAGGGTAGATCAGATCAAGGCATTGGTAAGTGAAAGCTATGTATATCACCACGAAACCGAAGGAGCGCTCAAAGGACAGGCTGTACTTGAAGACCACGTTGTAAATCGGAATGGGGGCAAGATGCTCCACGACAATAAGATGTTGATTGCTTCAGGAGATTTGGTCATGGCTCAGAGCCACTTTTTTGGGTCTCAAGCCGGAGGAGGACAAGAGCGAGTAACTTTTGATTGGTTTCGCTTAG
>CALDJV010001153.1 GCA_937899305.1 uncultured Cytophagaceae bacterium | reverse complement strand
TTCTGAAATGGGAAAGTAATTATTTTCTTATCCCTTAAAGAAAGCCAGGAGGAAATAAAATACCAGAAAGGAGTTTTAGAAGAAACCCTGGATGAACTGCAAATAAAAAATAACCGCATTACCGACAGCATCAGTTACGCTAAAAAGATACAACAAGCCATTCTCCCCAATATGGTTGAAATCCAAAATACGTTTAGCGAGGCTTTTGTTATTTTTTCGCCCAAAGATGTGGTATCAGGAGATTTTTATTGGTTTAGTCAGATCGACAATAAAACTTTTATTGCCGCGGTAGACTGTACCGGACACGGAGTACCAGGTGCTTTTATGAGTATCATTGGTCATACCCTGCTCAACCAAATCGTACGAGAAAAGAAAATACTGGAACCCAGTGAAATTCTGGAAACGCTGGATACTGAGATTTACACTTCATTGAAACAAAAAGAATCGAAAAGTATAGATGGCATGGATTTGAGTTTGTGTTGTGTAGAAACTCCGATGGGCAGTACCCGCCTCAAAAAACCAGGTGAACCCATTAAAATCATCTTCTGTGGGGCCAAATCTAATATATACTATAGCCATTCAGGAGAAATTCACAAAGTCAAGGGAGATCGTCGGGCTTTAGGTGGGTGGCTTAAGCGCGACCAGCGACCATTTACCAACACGGTGTTTGAGGTAGAACGCGGCGATATGGTATACTTGATTACGGATGGTTATACCGATGCAGCCAGTCCGGGAAGACGCCACTTGGGTACCAAAAAGCTATACAATTTCATGTTTCAAATCCATCATAAACCACTCGAACAACAAAAAGATTTTTTTCTGAATGCCTTAAAAAATCACCAAAGAGGTACCGAACAACGCGACGATATTACTTTTATAGGGTTCAGGGTTTAACTTTATTGCTCTATTGTTACATTGTTCCGCTTCGCTCATTGTTAAATGGTTGAATTGCTCTATTGTTCCGCCTTCGGCTCATTGTTACATTGCTCTATGGTTAAATGGCTTCGCGAAGCGACTATTATTTTTCATTTTACGTTTTTCACTTTGCATTCAATTTCTACCAACTACTGACTCCTAACTAAAAAAACTACCTCATTTTGCTCATCATCGTAAACCCAGCCCACCATCGGGGCCATGCTGTCTGGGCGCTTTCCAACATAGACAACTTAGCCAAGCGCAAGGCTTCGCGATAGCTTTTGCTCTGGCTCATATTGGCATAAAAACGAATCATGAGTTTCGCTGCGTCTTTGTCGTTGACCGACCACAGGGTATAAATAATGTGTGGGGTACCCAAATACACAAAACCTCGGGTAATCGCTAGGATTCCTTCTCCTCTCACGTTTTTTCCAGCTCCTCCCTGGCAACTACTGAGCACTACCATGTCGGCCTTGAACTTGAGGTTAAAAATTTCTTCCAATGACAAGGCACCATCGTTGGTTTGAGGTTGTAACAAATCCTTAGCTCGACTTTGGCCTTTTATGATATTGGCTAAATTACTTCATATGCTCCTAAATAAGCATATGAGCATTTTTACACAGTCGCCTTTTTTACACGACTGTGAGAAATTAAATTGAATGCCAAGGTATTTGTAATAGAACATCTCAAATATGAGTGAAATGTTTACCCAGTATGTTACTGAAAATGAATGACTTGCAAACAATTTGTTTACTAAATCTCAATTTCAGAATTAGTGACTTTAAAATGGCCAAAGTCGAGCTTAGTTTGGTTGGGGTAAAATGCCAAAGCAGGCGTTTTATCTTCCAAAAAGCCATGGGTAGCAAAATGAATAAATTTATAATGCCCCTTCAGTTCTTTCACCATTCCCTCCGTTACTTTCTCACCAATAATTACTTTGCTATTTTTTTGTTGTTTTTGAAAAAGTTGATGAATGGTTTCCACTTCCTTTTTGGTAAAAGGCAAGGCATTGAGTTTTTTTCTAAAAATCCCCTGTTGGGCAAAATTTTTCTCGAACACCGGAGCCAATCCCAAAAACTCCTGAGTATAAGTCACTCCACGACGTTGTTGTTGCATCAAGGCCAAACTTGCCGAAGGGTACAAAGTCACTCCCCACTTGCGAATCAAGTAAGGATATTTCTCTGGCTTACCTATTGGTACCTCTTTTTGGGTAATGATGGCTTCAAAAGGCAAACGGCTCAGCAACGCATCGGGAATGATGAGCAGGTGTTTTTTATCCTTCAAGTGCGCTTGTAAGGGTTGAATAAATTGCTTGAAAAAACGGTAACCCCGAGGCAGGTAGGCATCATCGGACCCTCCCTGAATATTATTGAGCCAGCGGGTAATTTCTTTTTTGAGCTTTTCGCGGTCTATGGCTTGCTCATACACCTGGAACCCTTCACGGGTGATTACAAAACTAAACAATTGCTTTTCGGTAATGACATACTCAATCAAGGCAGTTTTTGCATCTAAGCGTCGTTGTACATCGGCTACACTGGCCACATAACTATTGTGCTTGAGGTCATAATAATCGGGGTATTTTTCTTCTAAATCACGTAGCAATTGATCATACTTACGACGTAGTTCAAATCGTTGATCTTCAAAACGTTGTTTTTGAATACTGTCACGCTTGGTCAGTTGTTTTTTCACCTGAAAACGATCCAACTGTTGTTGATAATACAAGATGGCTCCATTGAGTCTGCGCTCCTGTTCCAACACAACCTCCGGAATATTACTCTGAATTTTAGCCGAAGCATCGGTGGCCAGTTTACGCAACACACTGGACTTGCCCTTTTCGGCAAAGTAAAAGGCTTTTACCCAATAAGAATTGTATTGTTTGACCTTGAGATTTTCATTGGGTACCTGGGTTTTACCTTCTTCCGAAAGATGACTTGGCTTGTCTTTTTCGTACTTACTCAAACGCCAACATACCTGGAGTACTTTTTCGTACATTGAGGCTACCGTAGAGGTCAAACGCAATTCGTCGCTTTTGCGAAGAAGGTTTTTGCGCATATCATCCACTAATTGATCAGCCAGTTGGTAGGTTTTATAGGCTTGTTCGAGGTTGGTTTTTTGAGTACCAACCAAGGTTAATATAGAGGCTTTTGCTTCAAGTGAATTTAAAAAAATATCGTTTTTATAAACTAATTTGAGCTCAGTAGGTAAAGCATAGACATTCACTGTATCATTAAACTTCCTAGTATT
>CALDJV010001152.1 GCA_937899305.1 uncultured Cytophagaceae bacterium | reverse complement strand
TATTTTTTTAGACTATTCCAATCTCCCCTTCATTTTCAAAAAAACCCAATTACTCAATGAATTTTGATTATATCATCGTGGGCGCAGGTTCGGCCGGCTGTGTATTGGCCCACCGCCTTACCGAAGACCCACAAACCAAGGTGTTGTTGCTAGAGGCCGGAGGTAAAGACAAAAAGAAAGAAATCCATATTCCGGCAGGCTACGCCAAATTGCACCATAGTAAGGTAGACTGGGCTTACCATACTGTACCCCAAAAACATGTCAAAAACCGCGAAATGTTTCAGCCCCGAGGCAAGGTATTGGGTGGATGCAGCTCGACCAATTGTATGGCTTATATTCGTGGCCATCGTAGGGATTATGATGATTGGGCTAACTTGGGAAATGAAGGCTGGAGTTATCAGGACATATTACCCTATTTTAAAAAATCAGAGCACAATTCGGTCATCAACAATGCATACCATGGCCAAGGTGGGCTCTTACACGTACAACATAATCAACATGTTACCCCTCTTTCTCACGCCTTTATTGCTGCTCATGAAGAACTTGGTTTTCCAAGAAATGATGATTTCAACGGAGCTACTCAGGAGGGCGCTGGTTTGTTTCATTTCACCATCAAAAATGCCCAACGCCACAGTGTTGCCAAGGGCTTTTTGCGCACAGCCCTGAAGCGTCCCAACCTTCAGGTAGTCACCCACGCCCATACCGAGAAGTTGTTGCTCGAAGGTAAAAAAGTGGTTGGAGTAGTGTATCATCAAAAAAACAAGCGCATAGAAGTCAAAGCCAATCGTGAAGTAATTTTGTCGGCAGGTGCCTTCAACTCCCCCCAAATACTGCAGTTATCGGGCATTGGAGATGGCAACTATTTACAAAGCCAAGGTGTTGCAGTACAACACCATTTACCTGGGGTAGGCCAAAACCTACAAGACCACTTGTTTTGTATTATGTCTTGTTTGTGTAACCAAAAAATCACTTACAATACCGCAGAAAACCTGGGGAATATTTTACGTTATTTTTTAATGAAAAAAGGCCCTTTGACCTCTAGTCCATTGGAGGCTTGTTCATTTGTAAAAACCCAGGAGGGTTTGGATCAACCTGACATACAAATGCACTTTAGTCCTTCACATGGTTCGGTAGAGGCCCTGTACAATCCTGATTTATTACCCGAAAGCGATGGCTTTAGCATTTTGCCTACTTTGCTACAACCCAAAAGTAGAGGCACAGTAGGGTTGCGTTCTACTAGTTTTAGGGATGCCCCCTTGATTGATCCCAACTACCTGGCCCACGAAGACGACCGGGCAACGTTGTTTAGAGGTTATAAAATCGCGCGTGACTTGCTGTTGTCAAAGGCTTTTGCCCCTTTCCGGATTAAAATGCACTATCCCGAACATGCCCAAACCGATGATGAAATATGGGAACACATTCTCACCACACTGGAAACGGTATACCACCCCACCAGTACTTGTAAAATGGGCAATGATGATATGGCAGTGGTGGATGCCGCTCTGAAAGTGCACGGGCTGGAAGGGTTGCGCGTTGTGGATGCTTCGGTGATGCCCAAGGTAACTTCGGGAAATACCAATGCTCCTACGATTATGATTGCCGAAAAAGCAGCGGACATGATTCGCGGAAAGGTAACCGTGAAAAAAGAAGCCACCTTGAATTATTAACTGATTTTATACTCGTGGGCATCGACATTCTCACTGATGTCTGCGAGATTAACTTAAGCAACTAGAAGGATTCTTTTCTTTTTGCAATCCATTGCCTCAACTAAGTTAAAGTACTATTTTACGATTCAATCACTTTTTTGATAAATGAAAGAAACCTTGATCAAGGAGTTGAACCGCTTCCGGGACGATCAGTCGCTTTGGCAGGAACTCGCCTGGAAAAAATCGGAAGATGGAAAAGATTATCATGACGACAATGCCCTGAAACGTACCAGGGTATTGTATGCTTTGCAATGGGATTTACAATCAAGTGATGAAGATTTGTTGCGGTTTTTGATGGAGGAAGAAATCAAAGATCGCAACGCAGACCCGTTTCAGGGCTCAAGTGAATCGTTGGTAGCAGGTGGGTATTTATTGGCTTCTTTTAAAAACCCAGCAAATGTGTGGCTTTTTGTCCAAGCCAAATCGGCCAACTTTGATACTCACTGTGGCTTTGATTATAAACATTTACTCTCGGCTGGGGTGCAGGCTACCTTTGACTACATCGCCCAAAATAAAGATCCCGAGCATAAAGCACAAGCCAGTAGATACCAAGAGTATTTTGATGATTACTTCCCTGACTTGGCCACCTGTAGTCTTTCGGAAGACGACATTGTTTCCTGGCATCAATACAAGCAGGATGACTACCTAAAAGTTCCTTCTGATGAGGATACCAAATATTGGTTGGAAGTAGCCCTAGAGATAGATGAATTACCTACTGCCCAAAAACTGGTGGTTCAACTTGAGACTCAGTCCGATGAAAGCCTCGATTCGCTCTCGGACTTGAAATTTTACAAAGAACAAGTGGGAGACTATGCAGGTGCAACTGTAATCGCCCAAAAAATATTTGAGCAACGAGAAAACGCTGCCTGGAAGGACTATGTAGCACTCATTCAATCACATTTAAATAATGATGACCCCGCTTCGGCTTGGCAAATGATCGCCCAGGCGTTGGAAACTTGTGATTCATTGAGTGACTATGAACAAAAAAGAACCCACGAATTGGCTCTTGACGTCGTACTGGCTTCCGATGGCCACCAACCTTTTGCTTTAGAGGCTTATCGCCTGAGTATGAACAATATTGATAGAAACTTGGCTTTGGTAGACTTGGAAAAACACCTGGAAGCCACCCGGTTGATGGGAGACAAAGCCAGCGAATTGATTGTAAAACAACGTTATGACGCGGAAAATGATCGCATCAATGCGTCGAGGTCACGACTCAAAAATAATAAAGGAAGTTAGAAAAGTGAATATTATACTTTGGTCGATAGTCCAATGCTGTTTCCTTAAGAAAAACATATCCAAGAGAATTATTCCGGTTTTTTCAAAGAAAATATGCATATCAGATAAGCCAATTTTCCATAAAGTGAATAATAATTATACACTGATGATCAGTTACTTATTGTTCTTCCTCCCTACTTTTTGCTACAGCTCAAAAAGTAGGCAAAAACG